>JBBRJL010000188.1:0-5784 GCA_038219375.1 Chitinophagales bacterium
AAAGACTTGGCGGGTAAAGATGTCACCTTGCAAGGAAAAGCGTATCGAGAAGTAACATCTGTGGACGACCTAAGACATTTCGCAGAGGATGAAGGTCTCTCTACTGAAGAAATAGCAAAAATCACCGAGCCAAAGACAGAATTAAAGTTTATGGCATCAGGTGTGGTCATTCACTGATGTTGAAGTACCAAAGAATTGTAAATAAATAAGCTATACATTTTGGCTCGTTCTTTTATCCTTTTTATTCGTTGCAAATTAGTGTAGTAGCTACTGCTATTATCATCATTTGCACCTTAAAAAATAAATAAAATAACGACGTCAAATTTGCATACTTTATTTCATAACGATTCCTAGGGAATCAAATCTATTTTGTATATCGTTTTTGAATGATAAGTTTCATCGGGTAGGAGTAGGGTAGACGGGAAACTTGGATGATTGGGAGAGTCAGGATAATGCTGGGTTTCTAGACATAGTCCCGAATAATTTTTATATTTTCCATGTTTGCCATCTACATCTTCAAGCCAATTTCCTGTGTATAATTGTATACCGGGTTCTGTTGTGTATACCTGTAATCTTCTGCTGGATTTGGGATGGTGTACAGTTGCAGCTAAAGAATCAATGTTTGAGTCTGTAATGATGTAATTATGGTCATAACCATTGGCTTTATTGAGTTCGGGATCATCATTTTTTATTCTGAGTCCAATTTCAGTCATTTTGGTGAAGTCAAGATTCGAACTAATTATTTCTTTAATATTACCAGTTGGAATGAGTGTTTCATCTGTTTCAGTGATGGTTGAAGCATTGATTTGAAGGTGATGATCTAGGATTGTTGAATTATTGTCACTATTCAGATTGAAATAACAGTGATTCGTTAAGTTAATGTGCGTAGCGCGGTCTGTCGTTGCTTCGTACTCAATGGTAAGTCTGCCTTGATTGTCAAAGGTGTATACCACTTTTATTGACAGACTACCTGGATACCCTTCTTCCATGTGAGAACTAGTGTATTTCAAGACGACAGTAATTGCATCTATATTTTCTACCATTTGATAATCCCAGATTTTTTTATCAAAACCAACATTACCACCATGGAGATGATGGGGTGGGTTATTAGTTGCTAACACGTATTCGACACCATTAATAATAAATTTCCCAAAAGCAATCCTGTTAGCATATCTGCCCACTATGGCACCAAAATATGGATGAGAATTTTGGTAATCTAAAATGTTCTCACAACCAAGAAGGATATCAGAAATATTACCTTGATCATCAGGACAATGCCATGAATGAACGATTCCGCCATAATTTGTAATGGAAACAGTATGGTTGTTGTCATTTGAAATATTTATTAATACGATATCTTTGGTGGAAGGGCTCTCAATTTTTTGGATGTTGGACGTCATGAAGTGAAGATATAATGCTTATGTATTAAATTTAAATTATATATATTTTATCCTTGAAAGCTATATAAATAAGCTGATATTTGTATTATTCAAGACAAATCTAACTATTTTCTAAAATTTAACACTTTTTTAGTATCTTTATTGTAATATCTTTCTTATTTTTGCAGAATATAAAATTTATTCCAATGAATAGAAGTTTACTTCTTGCGTTTTTATTAGCGGTAAGTATGGGTATAACTGCTCAAACAGTTCAATACACCCAAAGTCCTGCATCGGTCAATATTAATATATTGCCTACCGTAGAGGAAGTTGTAACTGACGTTATATATACACCTTCTGTTGATTCAATAACAGCCTTTTGGAGGTGGGAAAGAGGACCAAACTTCGATCCTGCTTGGGAATTTTTTGTATGTGATTTGAATCTTTGTTACGGTCCAACTGTAGAGAGATGTCCACCTTCTAAACCAAATTATATGAGAATGGGAGGTAGCTTATTTCAATATCACTTTAAGCCCAAAAATACAATTGGTTCGTCATATGTAACTGTAAAGTTTTATTCTGATAAAAATTTCACACAAGAAGTTCACACCTCTGTAATTAATATTAACGTTTCTGAAACGGTTTCAACCAAAGATTTTAATAGTTTCAATAATCTTAAAGTATATCCTAATCCAGCTACTGATTATTTCCAGATATCAAATGCTACGGGTGTAAAGAAAATAGTTGTTTACAATATGTTTGGTAAAGAAGTAAAATCTTTTTTCCATTATCCAAATGCACAGCATGAAATTTCTGAATTTAAAACAGGTATGTATATTGTTAAATTACTTAATGATAAAAATAAGGTCGTAAAATCTGTTAAACTTAATAAGAGTTACAGCGGAGTATAGCGCTTGGTTCTCACTTACCGAATTATAAAATATAAAAAAAGACCTTGTGTGTAAAATACAAGGTCTTTTTTTTGCAAGAATGATTAGAAAGTGAAATTCATATTGACACCCAAATAGAAAGCTATTTGAGTGTTAAATATTAATCTAATTTAAATCTTTATTATACATTATTAAGCAGGATACTTAACATAATTCCTAGGAGTCTCCCACAACTTGATGCTCAAATCATATTTAATATCGATTTTCTCTCTCAATATATTGTAAATCACAAAAGCAATATATTCTGCTGAGGGATTCATATTTGCAAATTCTACAGTATCAAGATTTAAGTTTTTATGGTCAAAACGGTCTTCTATCTCAGCTTTTATTAAATCCGAAAGATCTTTCATATCGAATACATATCCCGTTTCAGGGTTGACTTCACCAGTAAGTTTGACTTCAATTTCATAATTATGACCATGATAATTGGTATTATTACAGAGTCCAAAGACTTCTTTATTCTTTTCAGGGGACCAATTGGGATTATTCAGTCTATGGGCTGCGTTAAAGTGCGCTTTTCTATATACGGCTACTCTCATGATGTTTGTTTGATTTAGAGACGCTTAACAAATATGGTTAAAGATTTGTTTTAGCTCAAAGTACATTTGATTGCAAAAAAATGGAACTTGATTATTTCTAAGTATCTAGAATTAGATTCGTCATGAAGTCTCAAAATACAATATATTGAGCAATAGGGTAGAAATTATTTGGAGAAGAATTTTTTTTATTCCCACCATTAATCATTAAAATTTATTCATCAATTGTAAACCCAAAAAAAAATGTAAATACAAATATTACGGATATACAGTGTATTATGTTGAGATCAAATATCATAATAATGTCAATATTTAACAATAGCTTCTAATTCATACCTGCTCTGATAATCAATTCTGCCTTTTGTGTGTTACATTTAGGAATTCTAATATTACCATCGGTTTAATTATTAGATACAGTCATTTTAAACCTATTTTTGTTTTAAATTTTAAATAGATATTCCACCATTTTCAAAACAATAAATCAACATGAAGACATTAAAAACAGTTGGACTATTCCTTTGCCTATTCATGATCAATACGCAGGTCAATGCTCAGGAAGTAACAAAAAAGATTGTAGTTGAGCATTTTACAAACACACGATGTAGTTCATGTGCCAGCAGAAATCCTCCATTTTACTCTGCGCTAAACCAAAAACCAAATATACTCCACGTGGCTTATCACCCAAGCTCACCGTTTAGTAATTGTCTTTTTAGTACTCAAAACAAAGCTGAAAATGACGAGCGAACAAGATTTTATGGCGTATTTGGAGGTACACCTAGATTTATAGTAAATGGAGAAGAAAAATCTTCTACTGCGATGCAAAATATATCCGTTTATACACCATTTGAAGGCAAAACCACACCTATCAACTTAGCGATCGAAATATTAGCTGCAGGCGCTGATTCGATCAGGGTTAATGTAACGATTACTGCAGTAGCGCCGCACAACTTGACTAATCTGACACTTTATGTACCACTGATAGAAGAAGTCGTAAATTACGCTGCACCTAATGGTGAAGGTACGCATTATGATGTATTTAGAAAATCTTTTTCAGGTGTCAATCCAGTCTCTTTTCCCGCACCTGCCCATAATGGAACACCATATGACTATACAGCTACTCTAGCCAAAAATACCTTATGGAATTTAGATAGATTGTATGCATTAGCCATTGTTCAGCAAACAGATAAGTTAATAGTTCAAACAGAAACGTCACCACTTTTTGACAAGAATGGGGTTTCTTCAACTGACCAAAAAATTATAAATGATAAAACATTTGTTGTAACACCCAATCCATCCAATGACGTTGTTTTTATAAAATCTGATGATTTAGCGGCAATTAGAGAAATACAAATTTATGATATTGGAGGAAAGTCGGTCTTAATTCCTTCTATTATCCATATTGAAAGTGGTATCGATATTTCTTCTTTACCACAAGGTACTTTTCTGCTTAGGGCGAATCGTAAAGATGGTAAAAGTATGGTGACAAAATTTATAAAAAAATAATAATCTCATGTTAAGAATAATAACAAGCTGTTTAGTTCTCTTATGGTTGAATGCCTGCGCGCAAAAAAGCCCAAAGGTGGAAGCAATGTCTTCACTAAAAACTAGCATGAAAAGTGTCGTATTAGATACCACATGGATAGAAAAAATAGTCAAGTCTAATGCAGAATGGAAAAAGGAATTGTCGACGGATCAATTTTATATCTTACGGGAACATGGTACGGAAAGGCCAAATAGTAGTCCGCTAAATGAAGTAAAAGATAAGGGAACATTCATCTGTGCAGGATGTAAAAATCCACTATTTTCATCCAATACAAAATTTGATTCAGGGACCGGATGGCCGAGTTTTTACCAATATTTTTCTTCAAAAAGTGTGTCTGTATCCCTTGATAATTCACTGGGGATGTCTAGAGATGAAGTGGTTTGTCAGCGCTGTGGTGGACATCTTGGACATGTATTTAATGATGGACCTAAGCCTACTGGACTCAGATATTGTATGAATGGAGATGCTATGGAATTTGTAACAGAACAGACACCTATGGGAGAGTTGAAAGTTGCGACCTTTGCAGGTGGTTGTTTCTGGTGTACGGAGACCATATTTGAAAGCATAAAAGGTGTATCCGAAGTTATTTCAGGGTATTCGGGTGGCGAAGAGCAAAATCCTACTTATGAAAATGTGGGCGCAGGCCGTACAGGACATGCAGAAGCCTTTGAAGTATATTATGATCCAAAAGTGATAAGTTATATAGATTTGGTAAGGGTATTTTTTGCTTCCATTGACCCTACGATAATAAATGGTCAGGGTCCTGATCGTGGAAAACAATATAGGACCATTGCTTTTTACAAAAATGACGAAGAGAAATCTATCATAGAACAAAAAATCAAAGAAATTTCGACAGAATATAATAAACCAATTGCTACACAAGTCGTCCCTGTTCAGAAGTTTTGGGAGGCAGAAGAGTATCATCAAGACTTTGTCAAAAGCAATCCAAATCAAGGCTACGTGAGAGCAGAAAGTATACCAAGAAGGGAAAGAACATTGGCCAAAGTAAAGGATTTAGTGAGGTAACTAGACTAATTCGTTACTCTTTTTGTTACTATTTTGATGTATAAATATAATATGAAAGTACAAATCGCTTTGGAGCGTATGCTTCTATATTGGTTATATAGACAAGTGAGCGTCTACGTTAAACCTAAAAAAGTCATTAGAGAATTTATAATTAACACGATTATTGAAATATTTTCAAAAAAGCCAATTTTTACTATATTTGTACCTTTGAATACTAAATAATTATAGTCATTTATGGAATCCGCTTATAATTTGTTGTTTGAGAAGATAGATATTTGGGCCAAAGATCTTGTCCTGATTTTGCCAAACCTTGTCATAGCTATCATTTTTTTATTATTGGGGCTTTGGGT
>JBBRJL010000189.1:0-5767 GCA_038219375.1 Chitinophagales bacterium
TCATCACTAAAAATATATCCTAATGTTGGAATAGATTTTATGACTGCTTTACCATTGTAAACGCACGAATTAGAACCTGTACCAAGGATGCCGACTATACCTGCATCATCACCACAACAAGCTCTAGCCGCCGCAATCATATCTTCTTCGACGACTAATCTTCCTTCAAAACCATAGGAGATCAACCAGTCTTTCACTCTCGCTGTACTTACTGGATCGATAATACCTGCCCCGTAAAAAAATAACTGTTCGGCCCTATGAATCTGATCTAACAATTCCTGGTTTAGCTTCAAATCAAGGAGTTCGATTTGTGTAGCGGGATTAATACCAGCAGTTTTATAGAACACGGTATTATCTTGGTCATGTACTACAACCCAGTCCGCTTTGGTAGAACCACTTTCAACTATTATAAACATACCTAATTGGTGTTAAGATTACACTAAGTTTTTACGGTCCGAAGAATTACTAAACCACAAAAAACTTTTACAGCCACAAATGTAATTGAAATTCATTTATTTTTACAATGAAAATACGATAGATAGTTTGATTCTGTCTTCAAAAAATACTTTTTCGCTTACCTTTGCGTTTTATTCTTAAATATCAAACCTAACCAATAATGAATATTAAGCATGTTACCGTCATAGGCGCAGGAACCATGGGCAATGGAATAGCGCAAGTTTTTGCATCTAATGATTATAAAGTCACGCTATGTGATGTGTCTGAGTCTGCATTGTCAAAGGCCATCGAAACCATCAATGCTAATCTGGGTAGAATGGCAAAAAAAGAATTGATCACTGATGCACAGATCCAGCAAACCAAAGCAAATATTACAACCCAAACATCTTTGCAAGAGAGTGTGGCACAGGCAGATTTAATAATAGAGGCAGCCACAGAGAATATTGACTTGAAGCTTTCTATTTTTAAGCAGATGGATCAATACGCACCTGAACATTGCATCTTAGCTACCAATACATCTTCCATCTCCATCACAAAAATAGCAAGTGTAACCCAAAGGCCAGAAGCAGTGATAGGTATGCACTTTATGAATCCAGTCCCTGTGATGAAATTGGTAGAAATAATAAGAGGATATGCAACATCTGATGAAGTTTGTTCTGCAGTTATGTCTATGTCTGCAACACTTGCAAAAGTTCCTGTGGAAGTAAATGACTATCCTGGTTTTGTAGCTAATAGGATTTTGATGCCGATGATCAATGAGGCGATTTACACATTGTATGAAGGTGTAGCAGGAGTTTACGAAATTGATACTGTCATGAAATTGGGCATGGCGCATCCGATGGGGCCACTTGCTTTAGCAGATTTTATAGGCCTTGATGTATGTCATTCTATACTGAATATTATGTATCAGGGATTCGGGAATACCAAGTATGCTCCATGTCCATTATTAACCAATATGGTTACTGCAGGTAAGTTGGGACGTAAATCTGGCGAAGGATTTTATACTTATGCTGAAGGCACAAAAGAACTGATCGTTGCACCAAAGTTTGTTAAGTAATATGAATTTTTCAAATAACATGGAGCTTCCTTTTAAGTATTTAAAAGTGCTGGATTTGTCATCGGTTTTGGCAGGACCTTTGACAGGATCTTTTTTTGCAGAATTGGGTGCTGATGTTATAAAAGTAGAGAATAAAAATACGGGTGGTGATGCCACGAGACAATGGAAACTACCATCTGAAAACCCTGAAAGTCCCTATTCAGCTTATTACCATAGTGCCAATTTTGGGAAAGAAGAGGTTTTACTTAATTTAACATTAGATGAAGATAGAAGTAGGCTTGAAAAAATGATTAGCCAGAGTGATGTCGTCATCTCCAATTTTCAAAAGAAGGTAGCTACTAAGTTTGACCTATTGCCTGATGACTTGGGATCAAGGTATCCTTCATTAATCATTGCCCAGTTAAGTGCTTATGACTTTGATGATCCAAGACCAGGATATGATCTAGTGATGCAGGGAGAAACTGGATGGATTTCTATGACGGGTACAGATAAAGACCATTATGCAAAACTGCCAGTTGCTATGATAGATATTATAGCATCTCACCAAATGAAAGAAGCCATTTTGATCAGTTTATTAAAAAAGGCAACTACAGGAAAGGGTAGTGTAGTTCATGTATCTTTATATAAAAGTGCCTTGTCTGCACTTGCAAATCAAGCCACAAACTATCTGAATGCTGGTAAAATACCAACACCAACTGGAACACTTCATCCCAATATTGCTCCATATGGAGACGTGTTTACAGATAAAGCAGGTATAAAGTTCCTATTGGCGATAGGCAGTGATGCTCAATTCAAAAAACTATGGTTTACCCTGAATTTGTCGGAGGAAGAATACCATACCTTTGAGTTTAATTGTGGGAGACTTGAGCAAAGAGTTCTCCTTCAGGACGTTTTGCAACAGTCATTTGAAAGGTTTAAAATATCTGAACTTCAGCTTATGTTTACCCAGAAGAATATTCCTTACTGTGAAATCAGGTCGCTAGATACCGTTTTTGCCGAGAAAGAGTCAAAAGTAATGTTGAATCATGAAATAATGGATGGTGCTATTGTTACGTCGGTTAGTAACATAGCATTTACTTATTAACGTATTAGATTACCATTTTAACATGACATATGTTTTTGCATTAATTTAAACTATTATTTTAAAATTTTGTATTAATCAATAATGTTATATGTGGTATTCGTTATTTTGGAACGTTATATATATCGCATATATTTGAAATAATTAGTTTTAAATTGGTGTGATATAAATTATTAGTACGGTTTTTGCAGTATAACTATTGGTAGATCAGTTAAAAGTGTGTTAATGCAATATCTATTTATCTACTAGTTATTTATAGATTATTATTTTATTTAATATAATAAAATTAAAGGGATTTGAAAACAAAAAACTTAACACGAATTCTGATTTTAGGGTTATTTATTATCAGTTTGGTAAAAATAAATGCTCAAGATCTCCATTACAGTCAGTTTTACAATTCTCCACAGAATATTAATCCTGCTTTGACAGGCGTATTTAAGGGTGATCATAGATTTACGCTCTCAATGCGAGATCAGTGGCGATTTGTTCCTGTGCCTTGGTTTACCTTAAGTGGTTCTTATGACAGGCAATATTATTTCCCAAAAAATGACAAACACTTTTTGGGTTTGGGGGCATTTTTTAATCACGATAGGCAAGGTGATTCAAACCTAAATTTGTCTTCTCTTAACTTAAGTGGTTCTTATAATCGTATTTTGACTCCAAATCATATTGTCAGTGCTGGATTGACATTAGGGTTTGCTTCAAGAGGATTTAATAGTCAGACCTTGACATGGGATAAACAATGGGATGGAGATATATTCAATGGTTCGCTCCCATCTGGTGAATCCTTTAGTGATCTGGAGCGTATCAATTTCCTAGAGTCAGGTGTCGGCTTTAATTATCGATATCAGAAAGACAGTAGGACGAACTTTGACGCTGGGATATCTTCTTTACATCTTATAAGACCTAAGCAATCATTTTATGGTTCGAGTTCCGTAAAATTGCCACGTAGAATTTCGATTTCGGCTATTGGCAATATCAAAATTGTAAATTCATTTGATATTCAAGTACATGCCTTACACCAATTGCAAGGAGAATATCGGGAAACGTTATTTGGCGGCTTAGGAAAGATCTACCTTAGTCAAAAACGTGGTAAGGAAGTGCAAGTTCACGTAGGTCTTGGATATCGAACTGCAAAGTCGCTGATACCTACTATGGCTATACAATACAATAATATTTACGCAAGTTTGAGTTATGATGTAGATACCAATGAGTTTAATCAGATACTCAACTCAAATAAGGGTGGTCCGGAAATCCACGTAAGATATATCATAGCTAATGTAAAATCTTTGAAAGAAGTAAAGGTTTGTCCAATTTATTAAACCCATAGAATAATGAACAGTAACATATCAAAAATATTTTATACAACCCTTTTCTGTTTAGTTTGCTTGGCAAATATCTTTGCCCAATCACCCACCAAAAAGCAGTTTATTGAAGCAGCGGAAAAGGAATATGCCGATAAGAACTATTACGGGGCATTGATCCATTACAATACAGTGTTAGAATTTGACGATAAAGATCCGGTTATCATATTTAAAGCTGCTGAATCAGCTAGACAATTTAATTCGTATGCGCGAGCATCTGAAAAGTATAAATACCTAGTAGATACATTGAACGACGATAAACAGCCATTATCTATATATTGGTTGGCAAGTATGAATCAAAGAATGGGGAAATATGATGAAGCCCAAAAGTATTACGATATGTATCTATCAGAATATGGAGGTATAGATAGTTTATACACGGAGAAGGCAAAAAAAGAACTTATTTCGGTAGAATATGCAAAAGGTGTAGTTACCAATCCAAAGAAAAATGTGTCCTTTGATAAGCTAGGTGAAGATGTTAATAGTACATCTTCTGATGTATCGGCCATCATGCATAAAAAGAAGCTGTATTTTTCTTCAATGAAATATTATGAAGATAAACCAGTGAAGCTACCGAAAAGGGAGATATCCAAGTTATTGTTCAAAAATGGAGAAGATGCAGCAGAATTGATACCCGGATATCTTAATGAAAGAGACTCATTGGTATCTAATGTGGCTATCAGTACAGATGGAAGCACTATTTACTATACCATATGCGAATATATTAATGGTAGCGATATTCAATGTGAAATATACAAGAGTAACCTCGATAGTCTTGGTAACCTTAGTAATGAGATGAAATTGCCTGATCCTATCAATTTCCCAGGGACAACATCTACTCATCCACATCTAGCCATAGACAAAGTAACAGGAAAAGAGTTTATATATTTTGTGTCAAACCGTGAAGGAGGCGCAGGTGGATTGGATATTTGGTATAGTCTTATAGATCCAAAATTTGGTTATTCTCAACCGATAAATATCAAAGAAATTAATACTTCGAATGACGATATAACGCCATTCTATAATGTGGAAAATGACTTTTTATATTTCAGCTCAGACGGACGACTGGGTTTAGGTGGTTTGGACATTTATAAATCTGCGAAGATAAATGATGCCTTCGGTGGGGTAGTAGGCTTGGGATCACCATTTAATAGTAGTTATAATGACATATACTATTTTGAGGATTTAGCAGATTCTACAGCATATCTATCTTCAAATCGAGAAGGCGCTTTATTTCTAGATAGTTACTTTGAATCTTGCTGTTATGATATCTTCAAGCTCAACATTATTAAAATCGAACTTGATCTAAACGCCTTAACTTTTGATAAATTGACTGGTCGTATGCTCAAGAAGGCAACTGTCATACTGATTGATCAAGATACAGGAAAAGAAATAGCTAGGTTTACAAATGATGATGGTAACGATCATAAATTTCCATTGGTAGAAGATAGAAATTATCTCATCATAGCAGAAAGAGAAAATTATTATCCAGACACTATTAAATTTTCGACCATTGGTGTAGATAAAAATGAGACCATTATCAAAAAAATGTATTTGAGTACAGATATGATGTTGCTTGATGTATTTACCTATACTAAAGTTGGAAAATTGCCTTTAGATGGAACCACTGTGACACTCATAGACATGTCAGATATGTCGGCAAAAGATATTGTGGAGATCAATCCATTGGGCAATGAGTTTAATTTTATGTTGGATAGGGGTAAGATTTACAAAATTATAGCCACAAAAGATGGGTATACAGAAGCAATAGATACTGTTGACACTAGACCTTATGACAAATCTGGACTC
>JBBRJL010000190.1:0-5760 GCA_038219375.1 Chitinophagales bacterium
GTATCCATCTCACTGATGGTAAAAAAGCGGAAGACGAACAGAAGCTCGCAAGTACCATCTTTATCACCGAGGGAGATTCGGCAAGTGGATCTATCACAAAAGCTAGGAATGTACAGTCTCAAGCGGTATTCAGTCTCCGTGGTAAGCCGCTCAATTGTTATGGGATGACCAAAAAAGTGGTGTACCAAAACGAAGAACTCAATCTACTCCAACATGCTCTTGATATCGAAGATGGTATCGAAAATCTCCGTTATAATCGTGTCGTCATTGCGACTGATGCCGATGTCGATGGTATGCATATCAGATTGTTATTGCTTACATTTTTTCTACAGTTTTTTCCTGATTTGGTCAAGATGGGTCACTTGTATATTCTTGATACACCTTTATTCAGGGTAAGAGATAAGGCAAAAACATACTATTGCTACAGTGAGCAGGAAAAGCAGGAAGCAATACTTAAATTGAGAGGTAAAGCAGAGATCACTCGATTCAAAGGATTGGGAGAAATTTCGCCAAATGAGTTTGAAGATTTTATAAGTGAAAATATAAAATTGGAGCCTGTTATCTTGGGAGAAGGTACCAAAATTGAAGATTTATTGTCTTACTATATGGGCAAAAATACGCCTGAGCGTCAGGTATTTATTATAGATAATCTGAAGATCGAACTCGATCAGATAGTCCAAGAAGAAGAAGTCATGGATCTTTCAGAAGTCGAGAAGGAAGAATTAGTATAACACCAATTTACAAATTTTGGAGAATAAACCTGATTCCACGATACTTATTGACATAGTCAGAATGCAAATGCCATATGGTAAATATAAGGGTACGCTGATCAAACATATCCCTACGTATTATTTGGAATGGATGTCCACACAAGGATTTCCACAAGGAAGACTAGGTATGATTTTGTCGACTGCATTTGTAATCAAGACCAATGGTTTGGAATATTTGTTGAAAGATATCCGATAATTTTATATAGAATATTTGCCATGAGAATACTTGTATGTACTATCTCCATTTTGCTGTTTCTAGTCGGAAACCTAATTGGCCAATCTGAAGATCAATACCGCAATAAAAACTGGAATCCAAAGGCTGGGAAATATTATTTTTCCACTCAACTCACTTATTCTTATCGCAATGATTTTGAAGAAGACCCTTCCAACCGTTCTGGAGAAATGAGTATTTATTTGGATGAAAAAACGGGTACTTTTCTATTTACACAGGAATCTTATGGAGTCTCAGGCGAAATGGTAGATTTTGTCATCGGTGATCAGGAAGGAAACTATATCTTTGGCTATACTGACGAGCACGGTAAAAAGCTGCGGGAAACTATTCAAGTTAATAAGTACATAGCAGACAGTATTTTTATAGATTCTTTGTTTCAACGATACTTTTCCATAACGTCAGCAACAAAATATTTTGGAAATAATACTTATGGTTGGCCAATAAAAAAAGGTGATGAATACCAGGTTGCTTTTGAAAAAACCAACGATAAAAGCTTTGTTTATTTGACAAAAGATGATTTTAGTTTTTTGCCTGTCTATCATTTTAATGCCCTAGAGAGCGAAACCAAGTTACCTTTTAATATTGATTATAGCAATACCATTCCAAAGAATTATACTGTATTAGGTCAGCGTTATGATCAAGGGGGGAATAATGTATCATTTGAACTTATTTTCAATTCACCTACGGAATACTTTATAGATCTTAAGGAATACAAACCTCTCAAAAGATAACGGCGTATCCCAAAATTTCTCTTAATTTGAATTTCATTTTGTTTTACCCCGACCCTAAAGTGTGACAAAATGAAATTTTAATTAGTTTTTATGCAAAAATGGGATGTACCGTTTGTTCGTCGTAGCTTCCTAGCTACGATGCAGTATAGTCAGGCATCTTGCCTGATGCGTAGAATAAAAAATTGAAATTGTTTGATGTGAAGCGAAAAATTGGAATACACCCAAAAGTAAACACTACCAGAACTACTCCAAATTTAATACACCATTTACCTGATTGTTGAATGTAGATCCTGGCGCTATAATGACTTCGTTTCCAGAAATGTTTCTGATGGTTACTTGTCCAGTATTGGTAGTATTGCCTGAGTTGTAATAACCAATACTAGTGCCACTTAATACATTGCCATCTATAGTGAGATTGCCGTTATTGGTCAAAATACCTCCTACATTATTTGATAAGGACCTGAGCCCTGAATTTTGAATGGTGATAGCACCAGAACTGCTATTAGTGATCGTACCTGAATTGCTGATCCCAAATAGACTATTATCCAAAATATTGTTTATAATAAGACTACCGTTGTTTGTGACTAAACCAGCATTGGTGAGATTGAGTCCATTATTGATAGACAAAATAGCTGTATTTTGAATAATTAAGCTTTTGCCTGTTTGTACTAAAACCGACCTTGCTACTCCTATTTCACTATTTGGTATGGTCACTACCGTGCCATTGCTACCAGCGATCACTACATTTTGACATCGTTGTGGTACGATTCCTAGGCTCCAGTTTGACGGTATGATCCATGAGCCACTTCCAGCTATCCAAGTATTTGTAGCAGGATTAAGAACATCATCTATAAGACCATTGCAATTATTGTCTTTTAGATCACAAATCTCTGGATTGCCTGGAAACATAGTGTTGTCGTCATCATTACAGTCTCCCAGACTCTGACAAAATCCGTCGCTATCTTCATCTCCTCCGTTGCCATTATTGCAATAGGTAAGAAAAGAAATACCTCCTGCTAGCGATGGATTGCCAGAAAAATCATATGCTTTATCACAAAATATGCTGTATCCAGATGGGAAACAACCTGTCAATGCATTGTTCTGAACATATATCAAACTCAAATTAATATCAGTCAAGCTTTCGGGAAGTCCGCCAGACAGCTGATTTCCATCCAAATATAAACTTCTTAAATTGGTAATAGCACCAAGGTTTGCCGGTATTGGACCAGTAAAATCATTTGCACCTAGGTCAAGAGTCACCAAGACCTCAAAACTATTTAAGAAATTGGGAATAACTCCAGACAAGTTATTATTGTATAAGACCAAATGGTTCAGAAAAGAAACTTGAGTCAAAGAGGAAGGAATATTATTTCCCGCCAAGTTATTGCTCGAAAGTCTAATATCTGTCACTCTACCTGCACTGTTACACGTGATACCGTACCAAGTACATACGTTACAGTTTGTTCCTGCTGCTCCTTGTTGCCAACCTGTTTTATTAATCCACATGCTTCCAATAGTAGCATTATAAAAGGCGACCAATGCTGTAAAGTCAGGATGACAAGGAAGGTTGGAGTCATAGGCACAGATATTAAATATTCCTTCATCATTACTACCGCTATCTACTAGTCTGACGAAGATGGTCTCGCCGGAAGTCCGACCACTAAGTGACAAGAGACTGTGGTTGCCCGTACCAGAATTGTCATCACAAGCTATAGGTGTCAGAGATCCGCAAGTTCCAGCATATGCCTGAATTAATACATCTGTCAAACCGCTCGTTGCTTGACCCGTTTCTATGGAGACACTACCTGATGGCGGTACAATTAGTTTGAACCATACGTCCTTAATCGGATTACCTGGGCTACCACATGTAAATGGAGGAACACCGGATGTTGCTGTTGCCCTTATATTGTTAAAGGTATTGCTCTCACAACTATATCTCACTGGAAGGTTTATGGCATTGGCACAGAGATCATTGACAGGAGGCAAAGACCCACATGAAATGCCAGTTGTACATTCCGCATAGACAAAATTCTCGTAAAGCAGTTGACCTGGTAAAAGTCCAAAACCGCTGCTCAGGTTAATACCCACACCATTTAAAAGATTGCAATTGCTCATTATCGTTCCACCGCCAGCAGGAATGATCTCGTTATCTGAGTCATAACAAGTGAGGCCTTCAGGGGTATTTCCATTATCATTAGCATATTTGTTGCCACAGTCGTCGATTTGCGTCAGATTATTATTCCATACGCATGCATGTGTGTGGCGCAAGCCCATGACATGACCCATCTCATGAGCGATAACATATGTATTGAAAGAATAATTTGGGTATGGAATGAGTCCCGAAGAAAGCTGACTGCTGAAACACTGTGGACCGGGATAAGAAGGATATGAGTTACAAAAACCACCTATACCATTTGCTATACCACCGCCGAGAGGCCTTACAGAAAGAAGATGCGCTATTCGTCCATCATAATTGTTTTGGAGTGTCTCTACAAACTCATCTCTGATCGTTGCAATATTTGACATATTCGTATATGGATCAGCGGTCGTCCAAATGAAAAGTTCACTCATGTATAGCGGAACATTGTGAAGCGCATAGATGGCAGCAACGTCATTTGTTATGGAAGTAACCCAACTAGTTACGCTACTTATATCTCCAAATGTGACAAAAGTTTTATTGTCACACTCGAAATAGATTTCTAGACAGCTTCCTACTCTAGAGCCTCCATTATGTATGTTTTGGTGTAATGATTGTCTTACATCATCTACTGTTTTGTCATCGTAATAAGGGATGTTTTTTTGGTCTTTACTGTAATATCCTGCATAAATGTTTTCGTCTATTTGGTTGATCTCATAATTGCCTTCAGGTGATGTAATTAGATATTTTAGTTTGCCTTTTGTGATTGAAAGTGTCACCCACGATGAGTTGACATTAGAAATAACACCACGATAGTGTATAAATTCGGTCATGTCAGGATAGATCGTCCTACCGTCACTGGTCGTTATGTGAAAATCTGGGCTAATGATATTTACTTTTTCGAGTAATAATGTTACATTTTTACTATCAATTTCAATTTCTTGTGCAAAAAAGTCTGGCCTAAGTTCAGTTAGTGTTTTTATTTTTTCTGGACTTGTGTTATAATATTGAGCCTTTGATACAGTAGATTGAGCAGAAAGATTTCGTGACTTTTCCACGGATAAGATGTCGTAGGCCCCCGATATAACTATCTTTTTTTTATGGATGGCTTCGTAAAAGTTTGCTTCGGGATTTTGAATTACTTTAAGATCGTGCTGTCCAATGATTTTTGGTAGAATGGATATTGACAATAATAAACACAATACTAAGTAAATCCTTGTTTTCATAAAAAATTGATTTTTGATTTATATTAAGTATTCCAAAACCAGATTATTACAAATCAAAATCCATAACAAACATGTATTATGAATTTAATGGTGATTTTGAAATCTCAAAATCTGATTGTATTAAATATTTTGCAAATACTTAGGGCACGTTTTAATAACGAACCAACCAATTTTTACCCTATGAAGCCTGAATGATTTACCATGTTTTTTTCAATCCTTCACGGGTGACCCATTGACTCCATTTTTTATTATACGTATGTATCTCAGGGGTTGGTACACCTTTTTTATCAGATAGGGGATAGCCCATATTTGCCCATTCAAAAATGCTGCCATAAAGATTATACACATTTTTGAAGCCAGCGGACCTTAATTTTGTAGCTATTTTTTCGCTCCGATACCCTATAGAGCAATACACTATGATTTTTGAATCTTTAGAAATATCTGTATGCCCTTTTATATTAAAATCCTTATAGCCGATATATCTTGCTTCTGGAATATGGGAAATATTATATTCTTCGACTTCACGGGCATCCATAAAAATATAGTTAGCTTTTTTTGAGTATGCATCTTTAACGCTTATCACGGGAGCAGAATAAGATAAGTAGCTATCTACTTTTTTGTCAAAAGAGCTGCTCTGGCAAGAAGCTGTTTTGGTAAATTGTGC
>JBBRJL010000191.1:0-5723 GCA_038219375.1 Chitinophagales bacterium
GCTCAATACATCTTCATCACTCATGCCTATCACCATCACGCACCTTAAACACATGAAATACGTGCGGAAATATGACATGAATAGTATCCTTCACAGCGCTCTGTGATCCAGGGAGTGTGATGACAAGGGTATCTTTGATAAAGCCTGAAACACCTCGCGAAAACATCGCATAAGGCATTCTGTCCTGTCCATAACTACGTAATCTCTCCATGATGCCAGGTATTTCTGTTTCTATAAGTGGTGCAATAGCGTCGGGGGTCACGTCGCGCGTAGACAGACCAGTACCACCTATAAAAATTAACAAATCTACACCTGACTTGCTGAAATGCAAGGCTGATGCACGTATGAGCTCAATCTCGTCAGGTATGATGTCAAATTGTGCAATGGTGCAGCCCAGATCTTCTAGTTTACTTACCATTATTTCACCTGAAGCATCTACATTTTGACCCGCTGAAATAGTATCTGAACAGACTATAACGGCACAACTCAATGCTTTGATATTGTGATTTTTTGGATCAGATTTACCACCAGTCTTTGACTCCAATTTGATAGATGATATTTCGATGCCTTTGTCTATCGGCTTGAGCATATCATACATAGTCAAGGCGGTGATTGCAGCACCATGCATAGCTTCGACCTCGACTCCTGTTTTATAGATGGTGTGCACTTCGACTTCTATTTTGATCGTAAGGCCTTCTATGTAGTGTCTGATACTTGTATATTCAACAGGTAATGGATGACAATCGGGAATAACTTCACTTGTTTTTTTGACTGCAAAAAGACCTGCTACTTTTGAAAATTCAAAGACATCGCCCTTGGGAATAGACTTAGAAATGATCATCGCAATCGTCTCAGGTTTTGATACCGTAACTATAGCAGAAGCTATTGCTTTTCGAAGGGTGTTATTTTTATGGGTAATATCGACCATTTTTATTTATTTATTTTCCAAGTTTGAGAACCATTATTAAAAATTTCTTCGCCCCAAATGGGTAATTCCGATTTTATCCTTTCTACCAATGTTTCGCAAGCATCAATGGCTTCCTTTCTATGTGCAGCAGATGTAAAAACAAAAAGACATATCTCTCCAGTAGCAATCATACCTAAACTATGGTGGACATGCAAGCAAGTGAGCGGATAATTAGCAAAGATTTCTTCTCTGATCTCTACCATTTTATCTAGCGCCATATCTTCATATGCCGTATAATTGATAGCCGTCACTTCTTGTCCGTCTTTTCGGTCAGCCCTTATCTGTCCTAAAAAAATATTGTGTGCACCAATGTCTGTTTTTGTGCTATGTTTCTGTATACTCTCCATAATAAACGAAGGTGAAATAGGACCTTGATGGAATATATTTTTTATTTTTTTATCACTCATTCTCTTTTAATATCTGTGTATTTTGCCAATGCAAGATACCATTTTTTAAACTAAATATCTTTTTTTCAGGATGTTTTTTAGCCAAAAATTCAGCTGCATTCAAACTTCGTTTTCCAGATTGACAAAATAGGATAATAGTACTTTGCCGAAAAGTTGGGACTTCTTTTTCCCACATCGAAAACGGATGTCTCACATGAGGGAAAAAATCAATTTCGGGTTTTTCAAAAGTTTCTCTAACATCAACAATGACCGTATCTTCCCGATCAAAATATTGGCCAAACTCTGAGTAATCTAATTCAACATTAGTCTTCGGTCGACACGCTAAAGCATAATCCCTTTTCCTAAATGATTCTATATCAGACGGTATCAATGACCGAGTATCTGAAGATGGATGTATAGAAAATATTTGCCAATGATTGGTGAGTAAATTGACCGTTTGTAATTGATTGGTTAATGGTTTTCCAATACCTGTAATTAATTTAATAACTTCGCTTGCCTGAATACAACCTATAGTGCCCGGCAAAACACCCAAAACACCAATTTCAGTGCAATTTCCAATTTCGTTTTCCATTGGTGGAACGGGGAAAATATCTCTATAATTAGTAGATCTAATATCATTATCTATGACTGCGTTAAAGACGGCTACTTGTCCTTCAAAATTTGATACCGCACCGTAAACCAATGGTTTTCCCAATAAGACACATGCATCATTAATGAGGTACCTTGATGGAAAATTATCTGTGGCATCGACTACGATATCATAATCATTGATGATTTCTACAGCATTTTGAGTTGTCAAAAAAGTTTGATATTTGGTAATATTTACATCCGGATTCAATTGTTTAAGATGTTCAGCAGCGCTTTCTACCTTAGGCAAACCGATATCGATAGTATTATATAAAACCTGTCTTTGCAGATTAGAAAGACTGACTACATCTTGGTCCACCATACCAAGTTGACCCACACCAGCTGCCGCAAGATACATCAAGATAGGACAGCCCAAACCTCCAGCACCTACTACCAAGACATGGGCAGCAGCAAGCTTTTTTTGCCCTTCAGAACCAAATTGTTTTAGGATGATTTGTCTTTGATACCTCTCCATTACTTATTTATTGGACTTGCAAACTTATTTGCAAGCTTGTTATATCTTGTTGAAAACAAGTTTGCTACTCCACTATCCACCCGAAAAAGGTGGTAACAAAGCTATTTCTGAACTTTCACTTAAAACTATATTTTCAGAAATAAGATTTTTATCCACCGCTACCCTAAATGAAATATCTGTCAATGCAGGAAATTTACCTTTCAATTTTTCCATCAAAATATCGCTGTCACCTACGTCCTTCATTTCAATAAAATCAGCATTCAATATTTCCTTCAACTGACCAAATAATAATATTTTTATCTTCATACACCAAGAATTTTAGAAACGATATTTTATTGGTTGAATAATTTAAATATGGCAATAGACAATACCAGACTCAAGACATATTTTAGCGAACGTTGATTCAACTTTACTGCACCTAAATAGGAACCTAACATTCCACCTGTAAAAGCTATAATAACATAAAGATAAATTTGGGTATCAATGTTCACACCTTTGGCCAATTGACCAGTCAAACCTGCAAAAGAATTTACAAAAATAAAAATAGCACTGATGGTAGCGGCTTGTTTTTGATTCATGCTATATAATAATATCAAAATCGGTGACAAAATAATACCGCCTCCTATGCCCAATAATCCTGATAAAAACCCAATAAATCCGCCTATTAACAATGAAATATAGATAGAAGACGATAGGACGTTTTTCTTTTCTATCTTGTCAAAAAACAGCATCCTAATGACCGCAAACATCAAAAAAACACCCAATAACATCTTGTAGCTCCCACTATCTATTTCAATTAAACCACCCAGAAATGACAGTGGAACCGAAGCCAAAGCAAAAGGTAAAAACGACTTAAAGTTAAAATATCCACCTTTATAAAACTGAATAAAAGCAATGAGCGAAACGAATAGATTCAATATCAATGCAGATGGTTTCATCGTATCTACACTCATGCTGAATATGGCCATCAATGCCAGATATCCACTTGCCCCACCATGACCTACAGAAGCGTAAAGTAACGCAACTATAAACAATAAACCATAAAACAAAACATCTTCCATACTACTCCTTATAGTGGCAAAAGTAAAACATCCACGGTAGACCCTGCCTCTGATACTATATTAGATTCTTCGATTCTGATGAGACAATTTGCTTTAGCAAAAGAACTCAACCTGAAGGATTCCTGCGCATCTAGTATGGAAACTACTTTGTCATCGCAATAACCTTTCAAAAAGTGCGTAAAAGTATTATTTTTTTCATATTTATGCATCAACTTTGCTTTTGTCCAATATTGTTTGTGACGATCAGAAAGCATGTCGATTGCCTTGGTCACATATACATAAAAACAAGTTAACACAGAAGCAGGATTGCCCGGCAAACCGAAAATAAGGGTATTACCTTTTGTTCCAAAATAGATGGGTTTTCCTGGTCGTTGCTTCACTTTATAAAATCTTGGATCCACATCATTTTTTTGCGTGGCTTCCAATACAAAATCATATTTGCCCACACTAATACCACCCGTAAATAGAATTAAATGACTTTCGTCCAAGGCTAATCTAAGTGTTTCTGCCAATGTATCAAGATCATCTTTGACCCAAATTACCTTAATATCTGATATTCCATTTTGGCGTAAAGCTGCTGACAAAGTATAGGAATTAGTATCATAAACTTGTCCATAATCCAATGGCTGACCAGGTTGCCGCAATTCATTACCTGTAATGATGATTGTTACTTTGGGCGTGGGAAAAACAGCTACTTCTGAGATACCCATTCCTGCTAAATACCCAATCGTCGCAGGTGAAAGTACGGTTCCTTTTTTTAGCGCTAAACTATCTTTTCTAATTTCTGCGCCTTTCAATCTCACATTATTCCCTGCTTTCAATTGCTCATCTTCTATGATTAAATTACCATTTTCGACCTTCGTTTTTTCTTGCATGATGACGGTATCAAAACCCGATGGCAGTGCAGCACCAGTGAAAATCCTGACAGCATAGTTTGGATTGGTTTCACCTTCTGGATGATCTCCTGCTGCCAGTTCACCTGATATGACATATGTTTTGTGGAGACCTTTGGCATGAATAGAAAGTGCATAACCGTCCATCGCAGACTGATCAAATCCAGGTATATCGATAGGGGCGTAGACGTCTTCTGCAAGTGTAAGTCCGATGGTCTCCGAAATTGGTTTTTTGACGGATGGAAGACATTGTGTGTGATTGGAAATTATTGTTATGGCTTCTGCATAAGAGATCATATTTGTACTCATTTTAATTATCCGCCTATGGTTATCATGCTTCTGTTTTTTATTTCGTCAGCATTGATGTGCGTAAAATCATTTCCCATTTGACCACCAAGTTGTTTTGCCTTACTTGCTACACTATGCATTATCAGGGGCAAAACATCTTCTCCATTTCTGAGTGCGGTCAATAAATCTGTCTCTTGTCTGGAAAATAGACAGTTTTTCATCTTTCCATCTGCCGTGAGCCTCAGCCTGTTGCAATCGCCACAAAAATTGGCACTCATCGTACTTATCACTGCAAATGTACCTGCAAATCCGTCAATCTGGTAGCCTTTAGTGGTGGCATGTTTGGCTCTCTGGATAGGTGTAAATTCATATTTTGTGCTAATTACCTGAAGCATTTCATCAAGGGTCACTACTTTGTTACTACTCCAATGATTGCCACTGAATGGCATAAACTCTATAAAACGCACATGCAATGGCAAGTCTTGAGTCAGCGCCACAAAATCATTGATCTCCTGATCATTAACACCTTTCATAACGACAACATTGACTTTCATATGAAAACCTCGCTCAAGACACAACATGATATTCTTATAAGTCAACTCGAACTGATCACGCTTGGTGAGTAGGACAAATTTGTCTGCTTGCAAAGTATCTAAACTCACATTGAGTGAGCGGACATTCGCTTCTTTCAGGATATCGATATAATGGTGCAATCGGGTAGCATTAGTCGTCATCGTGAGTTCTACAGGCAAGGCCGATAAAGCTTTGATGATGTCGCCTGCATCTTTTCTGACCAAGGGTTCGCCACCTGTGAGCCTGATTTTGTTTACTCCTGCTTCGACAAATATTTTGGCCAATGCGACGATTTCATCCCGCTGCATGAGTTGGGATACGGGAGTAAAATCGTAGTCCTCTTCCGGCATACAATACGTACATCGCAGATTGCAATTATCTGTGAGAGATATGCGTAAATAATTGTGTACCCTCCCGAAAGTATCTACCATC
>JBBRJL010000192.1:0-5721 GCA_038219375.1 Chitinophagales bacterium
CACCGCTCAGAGTCGAGATACCGTGTTTTTTGTTTACACTGATTTATTGACCGGATGTACATCAATACCAACTTCTCCAGTAACTGTCAATCTACCTACAAATGTAAACGGGAGTCGAGATACGATTGATGTAGGGAAAACAGCTTCGCTTACGCTTAATACTGGTGGAACATGGTATAGCAATGACACTACCGTTATAAAAATCATAAACAATAGTTTAGTGCGTGGCATCTTATTAGGTAACACAAGTATCTATTTCGTAAATGCTGCTGCAAAAAGTAAAGAAAATCACTATATTTGCGGGATTATTTAATAGTAATGAACCGCTTCCTGCAAAAGCGACTAAATCACTTATCATGAACTCCTTACACAACAGAGTCAATAAAGACGTACTCAAAGCCAGACTTATGGCTGATCAGACACCACGTGTCACCTTATCTTTTTACCAGTATTACCACTTAAGAAATCCGCAAATCTTTAGAGATCACTTCTATATTTTGCTTTCAGAAGTAGAAGTCCTAGGTAGAATTTATGTGTCCTACGAAGGTGTCAATGCTCAAGTTTCTGTGCCACAACACCAAGTGGAAGCATTCAAAGAAGCGATGCAAACGATCACATTCCTTCAAGATATTAGGCTCAACTTCGCCATTGAAGATGACGGAAAATCTTTCTTCAAACTCATCATCAAGGTTAGAGAAAAGATAGTAGCAGATGGCCTAGATGACCATACCTTTGATGTTACTAATAAAGGAATACATCTCAAAGCAGAAGAATTTAATGCCCTTGCGGATAATGAAGAAACCATTATCATTGATATGCGCAATCATTATGAAAGTGAGGTAGGATATTTTCAAAATGCGGTACTGCCTGATGTAGAGACTTTTAGGGAAGCCCTTCCTGTCGTAGAAGAGATGCTGAGCGATAAAAAGAATAAAAACATCATCATGTATTGTACTGGTGGTATCCGTTGCGAAAAAGCAAGTGCCTACTACAAACACAAAGGTTTCAAAAATCTATATCAGTTAGAAGGAGGCATCATTGAATATGCGCGAAGAGCAACTGAATTGGGTATAGAAAATAAATTTATTGGTAAAAATTTTGTTTTTGACGAACGTTTGGGTGAAAGAATCTCCCCTGATGTGATCGCAAAATGCCATCAATGTGGCGAAGCTTGTGACCATCATATCAATTGTGCAAATGATGCATGCCACATCCTTTTTTTACAATGTACATCTTGTGGTCAAAAATACGAAAATACTTGTTCAATAAAGTGTCAGGAATTCAATCGATTGTCTGATGATATAAAAGAATCCTTGCGCAAAACAGAGACATTTAATGGAACAAAATTTGGGAAAGGCCGATACAAAGCGCACCATAAGGACCATTCATTAGAAGAAAAGCGGAACGCAAATGTGCTTCAAAACATAATTCAATCATGATAGAAAACAAGTCTACAGGTATCAATATTCCACCACAATTTCAAAAGTACAATAGATATCTAAGGAATATAACGCTTGCCTTGGTGGGCTTTGTGATGCTGGTATTTATGGCTATCGGTTTTTCTGACTTACCGACTTTCGAAGACTTAGAAAATCCTAAATATGACTTGGCTACCGTAATCTATGATGTACATGGCGTTCCGTTCGGAAGATATTATATTGAAGACAGAGTAGCGATAGACTTCCCATCTCTCAATCCAAACATCAAAAATGCATTAATACTAACCGAAGACGAAAGGTTTTTTAGCCATGGGGGAATCGATCTTCGTGCTTTGGCGAGAGTAGGTTTCAAGACATTACTATTTAGACAAGAAAACTCTGGCGGTGGAAGTACGATCACACAGCAACTTGCAAAACAATTGTTCCATAGACCCAAGATGTCTGACATGTCTGCACCTAAAAAAATGCTAACGCTCATAGGTGTAAAACTAAAAGAATGGGTGACAGCTATAAAACTCGAAAAGAGCTATACGAAAGAAGAAATCATGGTCATGTATCTCAACAAATTTGAGTTTATCAATGGTGCACATGGCATCGAAGCAGCAGCACAAATATATTTTAATAAAAATCAGCAGGACCTTAATGTAGCAGAAGCCGCAACACTCGTCGGAATGTTGAAAAACCCTAGTTTGTACAATCCTAAGCGTTTTCCTGACAAATGTAAAGTCAGACGTGACATAGTGCTGAATCTAATGCACAATGCAGACCAAATAGATAAAATTGCGCTTGACACTTTGACAAACAAGGAAATAGATATGTCTTTGTTTGAAAGAAAAACTCAGAGTGACGGTCCAGCACCTTATTTCAGGGCGGAACTAACCAAGTCGTTAAAATCGCTTTTGAAAACAAAAAACATTAAAAAAGCAGATGGTTCGGAATATAATATTTACATCGACGGACTAAAAGTATATACCACTATCGATCTCAATTACCAGAAACACGCAGAAGCTTCTGTAGTGGAGCATATGCGAAAAATTCAAAAAAAGTATTTCAGGGTTTGGAAAAATATGAATCCTTGGACATTTGAAGCTGATGATATACAAAAACAAATACGAGCAGACATTCTCGAAGGCCAAAATAAAGGTTCAGAAAGATATCTCAAATTAAGAGAAAAAGAGCTTTCCGCAAATTTGGCCGAAGTAGAACAGAAATATGCAGGCTTACCATTGTCAGACAATGTGATCAAAACATTGATAGCCATAGACCAAAATAAAACATCGTGGAGAGAAGCTACGAATGCTGAAAAAATAGACATTTCAAATCAAGATAGGTATCATCGATTGTTGAATAGTGACATTTGGAAACCACTCGTGTCTGCTTATGATAAGATGCAAATAGCGTATCAAAAAGAGTTTTCGACACCTATCCAGATGAAGATATTTGATTATGAGAACGGTGGTGAAAAGGAAGTTGAAATGTCACCATTTGACTCTGTACGCTACCACAAAATGATCATGCAAGCAGGTTTTTTGGTTTTGGAATCCAACACTGGACATATCAAAGCTTGGGTAGGTGGTGTGGACCACAAATATTTTAAATATGACCATGCTACCATGCGTAGATCTGTAGGGTCCACTATGAAGCCATTTGTATATACGCAAGCAATCGCTGTGCAAGGCATCTCTCCTTGCCAAGAATTTGATGATATTCAGTACACCATTGCTCCTGGCGACGCAGGTTTTGAAGTGAATCAGGAATGGTCACCTGCCAATGCAAATGAAGAATTTACCGGCAATAAATATAATCTTTTTCATGGATTATTGTATTCCAAAAACTCCATAACAGTCAGACTTCTCAAAGAAATGGGTACGGTGAACCTTGTTCGCGATCTGATGCACAACCTTGGCATTGACAAAAACTTGAGGCTGGACAATGGTCGTCTTGCTATTCCAAATTCGCCTTCCATCTGTCTAGGAGCGGTAGACCTGACACTGATGGAGATGACGGGAGCTTACTCTGCTTTTGGTAATAATGGTACTTATGTACAGCCTATATTTATTTCAAGAATTGAAGACAAAAACGGTAAAATCATTTATCAAGGTATTCCCAATAGAAAAACAGCAATCAACCCATTATATAATGCTGTAATGCTTGAAATGTTAAAAAACAATGTTGGTGGTAAATTTAGCCTTACCATTAAAACAAAAATTGGTGGTAAAACCGGAACAACAAATGATTATGCGGACGGATGGTTTATGGGAGTCACGCCCAACCTTGTAACAGGTGTATGGACTGGTGGTGACGATAAGTGGATTCGTTTCCTCAACCTTAATGATGGCCAAGGTTATGTAATGGCAAGGCCTATCTCCGAACTTTTCTTTCAGAAGCTAGAAAAAGATGAATCAATACAGTATGACTACAAGGCAAACTTTCCAGCTCCACCGGCAGGATTCAGCGAGCTGATAGATTGTGAAAAGTACAAACATATTCGGCCTGCCGATGAAAGTAGGTCATTACTCAAAAACAAACTAAAAAATGAAGAATTTGATGAAGACTTTTAAAACTAAGCCTTCACCAAATCTAATATTTCATTCCACTCCAAAAATACCAATGGTTTGATAATCACATTTTTCCTACTCATTATGCATCCCCACTCGACCCACCTCGACCACCGTCTCCTAAATGAGTGAACTCGCTAAAAGGGTGAATGAAAACACTCGAGTCCCTAAAGGTGTAAACTTGATGATAAATTGATGACAAATGAACATCTTTTGATGTCAGTGTTAAATTTACATTTCAGCGTCCTTTTAATACTTAAAACATGTAAGTAACCTTTCCCTTCACAAAAAACGGAGTACCTGGTGTAAAATGAATTTCTTCTACCGGTTCAGCTTCATTTCTCAATCTTGATTCTGTGGCAAATTGTGTCTCGTTCCACTCGGTATTCAATAGATTATTGATTTCAAATCCTAATACTACTTTTCTGATGGTGTAATTAATGTTAAAATCAAGAACAGTATATCCTATTGCCACAATGGAATTATCTTCATTGGCAGGTCTATCTGCAACGTGTCTGTATCTCAAACCACCACTTATGTTTTTGCTAGGATTAAAAGATATACCTCCTGTATTTGTCAATGTTGGTGCTAATGGAATAAAATTCTCTCCTTCTGCATCTTCCACACTTCTTGGATTTGCAATATTCAGGTCGGAATACATGAACAACCAAGGTGCAGGCTGATATCTGACACCAAAATCAAGACCATGTCTTCTGGATTTTCCACTTGGTTCTACGATGCCGCCATCACCTACATATACGAACTCTTGATCTAGATGCAAGTACCATAATGCTGCATTGATTATCAAGTTTCTATGAGGCTTAAATACACCACCGAAATCAATACCATATGCCGCAGGAAGGATGTGACGTGCTTGTTGATCCACTACGACACGGGTATCATTGGAGTGAAAACCCTTGCCAAACTTAGCAAATAGTTGGGTGTTATTATTAAATGTGTATTGGAAATTCAACTTAGGACTAATAGCCGTTTTGGTTGCCAATCGAAGATCATACAAAGTGGAAAGGACGTTTTCATAGCTATAATTAAAATAATCTGCCCTGATACCTGCATTTACTCTTAAGTGACCATAATCATAAGTAGCATCGGCATATCCAAACATATTGGTCTCATCCACTTGACCTAAAGCTAATGAACTCAAAGTTGTCTTTCTATTGGCCGTGTTGGAAAGTTCTACATCATTGACATCATCATACCTTAGACCTGCGCCCACTCTAAACGATAAATCATCGGAAATGTCGCTAGACTTATAGTTTAATTCAGTGTCAAAACCATAGATAGATCTTTGCTCTTTTTGTTTGATTTGATCCCCGTTAATACTATCATTAAGGAAAAATGTAAAGTTGGAGAATAATAGAAAATCATAAGAACTCAAATAAGCCCTTGTTTTTATAAAGTTATCATTGTTCAAGTATTTTGCATATTGGAGCACAAGATTACTTCTCGAAGTATTGCCGCCTTCTGTGTCATCGATAGCGCCAAATCTACTGATCAAACCACTTTCTACTGCACGATTTGGAATCTGACCAGATGCATCCCATCTACTAGTAAATCTTGATGCCCAAATAGACAATTTATCATTATTCTCAAGTCGTTTTGTATATTTTGCAAATACATTAAACCTATTAAAAGCTTGAGAAGACTCAAAGGGTCCATCAGTTAGTAAGTACTCCGATGCAACGTATGCAGATTCGTTTTGGGAT
>JBBRJL010000193.1:0-5703 GCA_038219375.1 Chitinophagales bacterium
GTTGTCTTTTAATCAATGGACTACCATAAAAGTTGATCATGCAAATAAGACACCATTTGGCCCTGGTTCTTTTAGATGGGAATTTGTGAGTACTTATGGTTTTATAGTGGAGTGATGTGCGTAAAATACGTTTTTGACAGAAAATAATATAAAATGAAATACCTAATCTCAATCATGTTTTTTTTTCTGTTTGCTGCATGCTACAAAGAAAGTGCATCAGAAAAATTCAAAAGAGAATGCCCATATCCAAATTCTAAAACAAATTCTCATTATTTATTATTACCTGTACAAATCACACCAAATCAATTGACGTATAAGCTAGGCGATACGATTCATATTAAGGTTCATTTTAGTGATACCATGTACGACTATAATACGGAACATTATTTTGTAATACAGAATTTTATCTTTGATGTAGGGGTGAAGTTGTGGCGGTTTGAAAATGACTCTACATTCTACAATGGATTCAGGGAGAATACTTTTTTAATTGATTCTTCATACTTTCAAGCATATGCTTTCAACGCAGATAATACGGATGTCATGTTTGTTGATTTAGTGGAAGAAGATAATATGTATAAGTTTGACATGAAGATTGTTATGAATAAAAAAGGAAGATATTTATTCCAATTTGAAGACTTTATAACTAGATATCCAGAAGATAAATTTGATGCAGTGATTGCTCCTATAACTTTTGAAGGAAAGTGCCCTACTTATGGTATTAGACCCGTATGCATGCTACAAGGAGGTGATGATCATCTTGATAAGTTTGTACCTGAATTATTGCATATAGATAAAAAGTTGTCTTTTAATCAATGGACTACCATAAAAGTTGATCATGCAAATAAGACACCATTTGGCCCTGGTTCTTTTAGATGGGAATTTGTGAGTACTTATGGTTTTATAGTGGAGTGATGTGATCCTGCTGTTTTTAATCACGAAATTGGCCATGCTCTAAATTTGGAGCATACTTTTAATAACTCTGGTGATGGATGTGCAGATACTTGGGACTATGATTGGACATGGGATGGTGATTGTAATCCCAACACAACAAATATAAATGGAACAAACTGTTGGGATTCAAATGTAAATTATAATGGTCAGAATGCATGCGACACGTTACTTTTTTGCTCCAAGCATCCATGCTGCGAGTGGACGGCTCAGAATAATAATTTAATGGCCTATAGTAGCTGGGCAGGAAATCCAGATTATTCGGCATTAACCCCGTGTCAAATAAATCGGATGCTAACAAATCTTGCAGAATATAAATGTGATTTTATTAAAGTAGGAGGTTGTCCTCCACCTAGCGCCTTCATAGGAACACTTCCTTCGCCTCCAACAAGTACAAAATGCCAAACTTGCTTCCACTTAAATGCTAGTTTTAATGAAAGTGGTTATGAAATGGATATATTACGACCTAATGGTACTAAAATAATTAGTACAGGTGAAGTTTTTACTGAAGCAGGTAAATTCTGCATCTCACCACGGTACGATAAATATGGCAACCCATATTGGCCGAATGGATTTCAATCAGGTGTTGAATATAAAATGATTTTTAAAGTATTTAATGAGTGTGGCGATGAAGATGAGGTCGAATTAAAATTTACATTACCAGCTATATGTCAACAAGTTATTATAGACCCTGTTCCAGATACCCCTAAATTCGTCGTTGAAGGTATTTCCCCAAATCCTTCAACTTCATTTATTACAATTAAATATAGCGTAAAAGAAAATTGGCAACTAAAAGTTTTTGGATCTAATTTGAATACACTAAATCAGTATGGATTCATCAGGAATTCTGCTGAGACAGTAGGGGATAACCAACAGTTCACATTAGATATTACAAATTGGCAAACAGGTATAAATTCTTTGATTTTTGAATTTAATGGCGAATTAAACGTTGAAACAGTCAAATTAGATCATGAAAGTAATATTATTTTGGATGTTATTTCCTGTTTGTGTGTATGCACAACAAACAGCCTTTTGGGAAACAAAATTTTACTTTGAAGATACCTTGGGCAATAAAGATTCAGTGACAATCGGCCATGACCAAAATGCAAATGGGAGTTTTAATCCTGAATTTGGGGAAGTAAATATCAAAGATGTGCCATGGGATAGTATTTTTGAAGTACGGGCGAGTCACAATGAAGCTGCACATGCCATTGCAACACCAAAAGTATTGTCTAAAAAGATAATCGGGAGTACAGAAGGTGGTTTGCACCCAACTTACAATTGTTTATTTGTGAGAGAACAACTTAAGTTATTTGTAAAGATTAAAAATTTGCCTTTGAAGGTTTCGTGGGTCAAGAGTAATCATGGAGGGTTTTGTAATTCTAAGGATTTTTTGACTCCTCACATATTGCCTCAATTATTTCAAAATTGGTGGGATGAGCCCGAGTTTGTTCAAGATCCACCTTACGTCTGTTTAGCCAATGATAGTTCTTATACAATTAATGATTTTACAACGAATACAAATGGATTTGTAGATTTTATTTTAGAAAAATTTCCAAATGAAACTGTTGATACAATTCATGGATTACTTCTTACTTTTTTAACTCAAAGTTCTGGTAATACACCTTGCGCTGGAATCGTGAATGTAAAGGATTTACTCGAAAGAGATGATATCATATCAGTTTATCCCAATCCAACTTATAGAGGTGTAAATATTAGAGCTGAGGATTCTTTTACATGGGAGTTGTACGATAATCAAAGTAGGTTAATCACAAAAGGTGCTGAAATCTTAATAAATTTAGAAAATCATCCTTTGGGACTGTATTTTTTGAAGATCAAACTTAAGGATAAAATAATTACTAAGAAAATCCTTAAGGAACAAAATTGATTTTGTTTATTTTTTCGAAAGTCTAATCTTAAATTAAGAGTTTTTTTTGCCTAAAATATTATAATTATTTTGAAGTTAAGCAATGCATGTAGTATTATTTTTCTGTTTTCTATCCGATTATTATTTTAATAAATTACTAAATTGTTTCATTATAAGTAAAGTATATCCATAGATCTTGTGATGTTTGTTATTACCTGTTTCACTTACCTTTCAAAAAAGCCTTAAAGTTTGATACTCGCCCTATTTCTATAATAAACACTGCACCTAGCAAGATGATGATATTGGCGATGCTGACATAATAGTTTCCCCTGAAAAGCACAAAACTTAGGTATGACAAACCCGCAGAAACAACTATATAGAATAGCACTTTTTTAATTTCGTATGATACTGGGTAATATTTACTACCAAAATAATATGAAATGGCAGCCATCGTCACATAAGTAAATAACGTAGCCCAAGCGCCTCCCATGATGCCAAAGAACGGAACGAATACAAGCAACGAGCCGATAGTCAATATTGCACCCAAAATGCTGATGTACATACCGAATTTTGTCCTGTCCGTGAGTTTGTACCAAATAGCGAGATTGTTGTAAATACCTGAAAATAAATTGGCGAGTAAGATGACAGGTACGATCACGAGTCCAGGTAGATATTCTTTTTGACGTATGAATAGACCAGCAAATATATCTAAAAACCCGACCACAAATACCATAAAAAGACAACCAAAAATGACAAACCAAGTCATGATTTTACTATATTTTTGTTTAGCATCAGCAGAAGCAGCTTGATTGAAAAAAAATGGTTCGGCGCCCATTCTGAATGCTGTGATATACAAAGTCATGAATACGCCTAGTTTATAGCAAGCTGAATATACACCATTCGCTTCTTTGTCGATCAATCGCTGTATGATGAGTTTGTCGATATTTTCATTTATAGCATAGGCAATACCTCCTATCATTATAGGTAAGGAGTACCGTAACATTTTGTTTATCAATACTTTATCAAGTGTCCATCTTATTTTTAGTATCTCAGGAAGTAACAATAATAAAGTGATAAAACTAGCCAATAAATTTGCAAGCACGATATGAAATACACCAGGTTTGTAAGGTGTGGAGAGTCCTAAATTACTGAGTAGCTCACTGTTTTCAATGGATAATTTAGGTAAAAATAGCAAAAAGAAGGATGTCAAAACAAACCAAATCAAAACATTGACAACCTTAATGAACATAAATTTTATAGGACGATTAGTAACTCTAAGAAGCGCATATGGGATCACAACTAGGGTATCCAAAACCGTAGTCCAAACCAAAATTTTAATAAATAATGGATCTGAAAAACCTAGGGATGCGGAAACATATTTTGACAAAAGAGTTCCAATGATAGCGAAAACTACACCACTGAACATCAATAAACTTAATGAAGACGAAAGTACGTTTTCCTTGTTTTTTTCAGATGTATAAAACCTAAAAAAAGCAGTCTCCATACCAAGTGTCAAAAGCACATTAATAAATGCGGCATATACGTACCAAGTCGTCTGATCCGAAAACTCTGCCCTACCCAAAACTGTCGTAAAAACAGGGATTAGTGCAATACTGATCACCCTTGGCAATACCGCAGCGATACCATAAATAATAGTGTCTTTAAAAAACGATTTTAAACTACTCAATCTTGTGATTTTATGGAACTACCATACGGCAATCGCTTCAAAAAGGCAAATTTACACCAAGTATCTCAATATAAATGTCATAAAATCATGATTTTGGTATAAATATGTGTTTTTACTTGAAAATAAGTGCCTTTACAATGTCGTTTGTATTAATAAATACCTTAATTTTACGTCAAATATCTTCATTTCAAAATTTATAACGATATGAGTTTTTTAGGTTCTTTAAAAAGATTGTTTTTTACAACAGAATCAGTAGCTAAATCTGCGGTAGGAAAATCTGTCGAATACACTAAAGAAAAGGCTGTAGATTTAATAGATGCCGCCAAAGAAACCGTAATTGATATTTCAGAAAAAACGTCAGGGCTACGAGAGACCGTCATGGAAAAAGCCAATGCTGCCATGGATAGGGTAGGTTCAACAGCTGAAGTGGTATGGGACAAAACAAAAGATGTAGCAAGTGATGTAGCAGATAAAGCGGAAAGTGTCTTTGAACAAACTAAAGATGCCGCAAGCACTGCGATAGACAAACTAGACGATATGGCTGATAACGTTTGGGACAAAACTAAAGACAAAGCAGACGAAGTAGAAGATGCCGGAACAGTAGCAGCATCCACTGTCAACGAAGACGTTTCCACAGTAGTTGAAACTACAGAAGATAAAGTGAATCAGCTTTTGCAATCGACGCCTAATACCGATACTCATAATTTTAGTGCTGCAATCACTGTTCCCGCAATTCCCGCAATTTCCGAAGTTGCAGATGATGCAGATGATTTTGTAGTTTCGACAGCGGATACCATCGATGAAGAAGTGAGTCCTGTGGCGGTAGGCAGTGAGCGCTTTATCGACAAGACCTTGGACAAAGCGAATGAAGTCATGCACAAAATAGGTGAAAACGAAATGGTGCAGAAAGCAGCTCATCTAGCAGAAGAAGTAGGAAGCAAAGTGATGGAAAAAGGTGAAGTACTCTTAGGGAAAGCTGGGGACATATCTGAAAAAGTAGGAGCAAAAGTACTCGATGCTTCAGATAAAGCATGGGACAAAATAGGAGAAGCAAAAGATGCATTTGCTGAAAAGGCAAAGGAAGTATCTGAAGCAATGGGTAAAAAATTTGATGAAACGGTAGATAAAGCAGAAGCGTTTATGGCAGAGGAAAACGCAAAGCCAAAAAAAGAATTTGCGGATGAGACTTTGACCACGGGTG
>JBBRJL010000194.1:0-5677 GCA_038219375.1 Chitinophagales bacterium
GATGTGATACATATTACAAAGTATCATTTGGAGAGGGCTTCCTTTTGCGCCTACTACAAGGTCTATTTCTGCAAGGTTTTTATCAAACTTGTCTTTTAGCTGAGCATTGAATAACAGCAAAAAAGAAATCAAACCAACACCAAGTCCAAAAAGGATTATACTTAGCAAAAGATTTAGTGGATTTTTGACGATATTTCGCCACGCTAATTGTATGATACTCATGGTTATTGTAGGATTACTCGATTAGAAATAATGTCTTTGAGTCTTGTGTCGTGTGTCACAATGACAAGGGCTGAGCCAGCTGCTTTGGCTTGCTCATCTAGCAGATTCAATACTTCTGTACAGTTCTGATCATCGAGTGCAGATGTCGGTTCGTCAGCTAGGATGAGCCTTGGCTGGTTGATAAGTGCTCTAGCTATTGCTACTCTCTGTTTTTCGCCTTGACTGAGGTCTCTAATATTACTTTTCGCTTTATGAGCAATGTTGAGTCTAGATAGTAGATTTTGTGCCGCTCCCTTATCCGTTTTATTTCCTGCCAGACTTTGTGCAAGTATCACATTTTCCAATACATTGAGAGAATCAACAAAATGGTTTTGTTGAAAAACAATACCTATATTTTTTCCTCTAAAAGCATCTAGCTCGCTTCCTGACAATTTATTAATTTCGGTATCTTGTATATGTACAGATCCATGCTGCGTAGTCAGTAATCCACCGAGTAAATGTAATAGAGTCGTCTTACCTACTCCTGAACTACCCAGTACAAGCAATATGTCTTTTGCTTGACACTTGATATCTGGAAAAACAATTTCTGTCCCGCCAGAATATTTAAACTTTAAGTTATTTGTTGAAATCATGTTGCAAAAGTAATAAATCTTACCTTCTGAAACTGCTTAAATACGCGTTAAGTTTAGTGTATGGTGTTAATTTGTTTAGACACTAGCTTGTTTGCAAACGTTGATAATCAATCTACCCTAAACTTAAATCCAACTCTTGGTATATTTTCAATACTTATAGATGGGTCTCCTGAAATAAATTTTCGCAATCGGGATATAAATACATCAAGACTTCTGCCCAAGAAATAATCGTCTTTTCCCCACAAGGCTATTAAAATATCTTTACGTTTTATGAGTTTATTTTTGTGTTTGATAAAATATACCAATAAATCTGCTTCTCTTCCCGTAAGTCGGATAGTTTCGTCTTCACTTACGAGCATCATATTATTATAATCAAACTCAAAATGTCCTACTTTAAATTGACTTTCTTCTGGAGTTCTTTGTAGTCCCGAACCAGCATTGCGTCTTAAAAAGATATTGACCTTGAGTAAAAGTTCTTCAATGCTAAATGGTTTAAAAATATAATCGTCGCCACCTAATTGCAAACCTTCGAGCTTATCTTCAATTTGTACTCTAGCAGAAATAAAAATAACAGGTATGTTTACATCTTTGTCTCGAATAGCTTTTACAAGTGAAAAACCGTCAAGATTTGGTAGCATGACATCCAAGATACATATATCGTAACTGTATTTGTTAAAAGCGAGCAAGGCTTCATCACCTTTAGAAAAATGGTGTACATCATGACCTGCTATTTGTAGGCAATCTTTCACCACAAAACTTAAATTTGCATCATCTTCTACGTAAAATATTTTTGCCATATACTGTTAAGATATACTTTTTATTTGAATTTTAAAAGTAGCACCCTCGTTTGGTGCAGAGATTACGGTTATGTTCCACTTGTGCGCATCGACTACTTTTTTGACATAGTAAAGTCCGAGTCCAAATCCCTTTACGTTGTGCACTTCCCCCTTTGGAACTCTAAAGAATTTATCAAAGATCTTTTTTATATTTTTTTTGTCAATACCTTCCCCTTGATCCGTTACACTTATTGATATCTTTTGGTCAATACTTTCTGTTTTTACGATTATCTCTGCTTCACCTGCAGAATATTTCACAGCATTTTCGATGATATTGCAGATCACATTGGTAAAATGTACCTTATCTGCTGAAATCATAGGATGATCGGCTTCCAAAAGTTGAGTAATATTGATATTTTTTTCAAAATCGGTATTTTGAATGTTAAAAACAACTTGTTTTATGACTTCATGAACATCAATGTCTTCTAAGTGTAAATCGAAATGCTGCTTTTCAAGTTGCGTAATGTTCAATACTTTTTCTACCTGATCGTTGAGTCTTCTGATTTCATCACCAATGATTTGAGTGTAAGTAGCAAGTCTCTGTGGTGTTTTGACAATTTCGGGATCAGATATGACTTGCTGGATGACAGAAATGGTCGAAATCGGTGTTTTGAATTCATGCGTCATATTATTGATAAAATCTCGTTGTACTTGGGTGACAGATTTCTGATCAAAAACGACAAATAAAGCAAAAATAAAAAACAAAACTACTAGAATCAAAACCGCAGAAGTAATCATCCACATAGGAATGTTATTGAGAGAAACAATAGGATAATGGGGAAAACTAACGCTAAAATAGTAGTCTACGCCTTCAAATTTTGGTAATTCTGGTGTACTAAATTCTTTTTGTGGTTTTTTCTTTTGAATATAGTTACAATATACCATCGTCTTGTCAAAACAACTGTAAATACTATATTCCACATCCTGATCTATATGAAAATAATCCAAAGCTGAGGTAAGATAATGGTCGAGCAATTCCGCATCTATTTCGCTATTGACATTGACGATATATTGTCGTGGGCTGATTTTTATCACTGGATTATTCTGTTGAAAATCTGTCTTATTATTTATGGCGATATTTTCGGCAACACGTCGGAGTGCGCCATTCACAGATTGGTCAAATTGACTTTCAGAAATAGTAAATGCTTGTCTAACCCAGAATATCTGAACTAGAAATATGGATATAATGGCAAAAACACCAAAAATCGTCAACCATTTTATATAATTAATATTCAAATTTGGTTTTTTAGAATCTCAAAATTAATGGCTTATATAGAATATGCTTCGTTTTATGACATTATTTAACAAGTGAATAACACAGAAGGATGTGATGGAAGGACAAAGTAAGGTATTCGTCTGACCTACATTATTACTAAGACATCTTTAACAATTGCAAGTCATAGCGTTAAAGTATCATTAAAGCATCATATGTAAAGTCACAAATTACAAGTCAAAATAGTTATTATAAAAAAGGAATCAATATGATACGATCATTACTTTTAGTTAGCATTTTTACACTGACGATGTCATCTTGTATGGATATAGATGACGATATCCTTCCCGTCGTAGGCGTATATCGTGCGTATGTAGTCGGTGTCTCCGGACCATTTGACCTTATAATAAGCACTGACAGGGACGATGATATTTTGATTGACTCAAAGTTAGATGGTTTTGAATGGTATCTTGCTAAGGCAGATATCGACAATCAGGATAAAAGTGTGATGGATATCAAAATTTTTGAACAGAATATAGCTCCAGGAACTTTTATCAAAGGGGACGGATTTTTTAGGGACAATACAATTGAATTAAGATATTCTATCGATTTTGGAGATGGAAAAAGTATCAATTTTAAAATGGTAGCCACAAAGATATGACCTATGACATGCAGCTGTCCGAGGTGTCAATATGTGAAACCATTTATTTTGATCGCAATTGAATAATGTCTTTCTTGCACTTCGGCAGTTGTTTTAATTGAAAAAAACAACCACAAACTAATTATCTATCTACTTAAAAACATAGATCTTCTACTATCTAGATTCCTAAAGTAAGGATCGTAAAGGTCTTTGATGTAATAAATCATTTCACCCGTGGACTTCATTTCTGGCCCGAGATTTTTATCTACATTTGGAAATTTGTCAAATGAAAACACAGGAACCTTAATGGCATATCCGGTGAGGTTTTTGACAATATCAAAATCTTTCAGTTTGTGTGTACCCAACATCACTTGTGTGGCAATTTTCAAGTATGGAACTTGATAAGCCTTTGCAATGAATGGGGTAGTACGCGACGCTCTAGGATTGGCCTCGATGACGTACACATCATCATTTTTGATGGCAAACTGTATATTAATTAGCCCCTTAATGTTTAAGGCAACAGCTAGCTTGTTGGCATGTTCTACCATGTGGCCGACAGCAGCTGGACTTAGAGAATAAGTAGGTAATACTGCAGAGCTATCTCCTGAGTGAATACCCGCAGGCTCAATATGTTCCATGATACCCATGATGTGCAACTCATCACCATCAAAGATGGCATCAATTTCTGCTTCTTTTGCTCTATCCAAAAACTGATCTATTAGCACTTTATTGTCAGGTAGATGCTTGAATATACTCAAAACGTGGGTCTCAAGTTCTTTATCATTTATGACAATACGCATTCTTTGACCACCGATCACATAGGAAGGTCTCACTAAAACAGGATATCCTACCCTTGTTGCAACAGCAATGGCTTCATCTACATCACGTGCAACACCATATTCAGGATATGGAATCTCCAAAGACTTGAGCAAATCTGAAAACCTACCTCTATCTTCTGCCAAATCCAGACTATTGAAATCTGTTCCTATGATTTTGATACCCTTGTTGTGGAATTTCTCTGCTAGCTTTAACGCTGTTTGTCCACCTAGTTGTACAATGACACCTTCTGGTTTTTCAAGGTCTATGATTTCTTCTATATGTTCCCAAAATACTGGTTCAAAATACAATTTGTCTGCAACATCAAAATCCGTGGATACAGTCTCCGGATTACAATTGATCATTATTGCTTCATAACCAGCTTCCTTAATGGCAAGCAGTCCATGTACACAGCAATAATCAAACTCTATTCCTTGACCAATTCTATTTGGACCCGACCCTAAGACAATGATCTTTTTCTTGTCAGATGGTATGCTTTCGTTTTCTTCATCAAATGTAGAATAGAAGTATGGTGTCTTGGCCTCAAATTCAGCAGCACAAGTATCTACCATTTTATAAGTACGGGTGATGCCGAGTTTTTTACGTTGATTTGTTACTTCTTGTTCTTTGATACGGAGTACCCAAGCTATTTGCACATCGGAGTAACCTACGGACTTGAGTTCTCTGAAAAAATCTGCAGGAATATCTTCAGCAACATTATATCGCATCAGTTTCTCTTCATATTTGACCAATCGCTTGATTTGCTTGATATACCAAGGATCTATTTTGGTCAATTTATGTACCGTTTTTTCAGGTACACCTAGTCTGAGCGCGTCTTTCACCCTATATATTCTATCATCACTTGCTTTCTCAAGACGAGCTAGGATGTCCTCTGTTTGTATCCATTCTTTCATGTCGGCACCTAAACCTGCACGATTGTTTTCCTGACTTTGACAAGCTTTTTGCATCGCTTCTAAAAAATTTCTTCCTATTGCCATTACCTCACCTACAGATTTCATTTGTAAGCCTAGCGTGGTATCAGCACCATAGAACTTATCAAAATTCCAGCGAGGCATTTTCACAATAACGTAGTCAAGAGCGGGCTCAAAAAACGCTGAAGTTGTTTTGGTGATTTGATTTTTCAACTCATTGAGATTGTACCCAATGGCTAGTTTAGCGGCTATTTTGGCTATTGGATATCCTGTTGCTTTACTCGCTAATGCAGATGACCTAGATACTCGAGGGTTAATTTCTACAGCTATCAATTCTTCATTCTCAGGATTTAATGCAAACTGTACATTACATCCACCTGAAAAAT
>JBBRJL010000195.1:0-5672 GCA_038219375.1 Chitinophagales bacterium
CAATTGGGTCAAAACACTAACTAATGAGGAATATGCACTTCCAAATAATCTGACAGGCAGAAGAATAAATCTTAGATTGAGGGTAGATTTTTAGAAATATAATTGGTCAGTTATAATTTCATTATAAAATTTTTACCTTTCCATTTTGTTATAATAAAATCATGCTAGGTGTTGATGGGCAAGAAATAACCTTTTATCTTGATGTACTAGGACAAACCATCTATTTGACAACAGGCCCAATTTAAATAAATAAAAATCTTAATATTCATTTTACCGTTGGAAGTGAGATGACTTTAAGAACTAATAATACGGGGCCAATATTTGAGATTCTTCAGAACAACCATTTATCTTTAAAGAATATGACACTTTATGGAGGCAATAATCAAAATGGTAGCGCTTTGATAAATTCAGATAATCTGACATTAGATAAGGTGATTATCTACCAAAACCAGAATAATACCACACAAAAATAGTACTTTATTAAATGATAATAATGGGAAGGTCACCATACTAAATAATACTTAATTCAAAAAAGAATGATTTACAAATAAAGTAAATACAGAAATATTTATTTAATAATAGCTCTTACCTGTAAGTAAGGTAGACCTTATTTATATTTTGATTTACTAGTATGACATTTTAAAAATGATTAGCTGGCCTAAATATATTGATTACAGATTTACTCTCTTATATTTTTTCCAAATCAATTTAAAATGTTTGGCCATTTCCTTCGCTGATGACTCACTGAATTGTATGACTTCATTAGCATCCGTTAATGCAGGTGCTGCAAAAGCAGTCGGACTACTTGAGCCATCATAAATACCTATCTCAAGTATAAATGGATTAAAATCAGATTCGGGAAGGATTAAAAAGTTATTTTGGATATCGAGATCAGTTATTTTATATAACTTTTTATATGTATCCAAATGCTTTTGTATCTCTTTTGTAGCTGGGAGTATATATTTATATTTAGTGTTTTGGCCATGATTGACACTTACTAATTCAGAAAAATCTTTGTTTTCTACGTCGTAATGTAGTGCAGGACTGATTACCCATACTTCTTTTGCTTTATCTTCGAGTTTTATTAATTGTTTGAGCGTCATTTTTTAATTATTTATGGACAAAATTAAACATATTTTAGATAGGTAGTTTAGAAATGTTATATTTTTTTATCTCAGAGGGATTTTAGCTGTTAGCTTATTATCTGAGATATAAATTCTAGCAAAAAAAATCCGCACCTTCTTGTGAAAATGCGGATCAATTAATTTTTTAAGTTAATTATTTTGTAAGTGTGTAAGTACACCTTTCTGCCACAATACTTAAAGCTTTAATTTCATAAGTTACTGTCATTGACTTGCCATCTTCTGAAACAGAAACTGTATAAGTTTCTCCAGATCCTAATGCTGAAAATCCACCCTCAAGTGTACAATCATCTCTATCCATTGATTCATCTACGAAAGAATCACCATTGAATATAACTTTGTCACCACTTTTTGTGACAACAATTGAAACATTTGAAGTTCCCGTACTTGTTGTACAAGTTTTGGTCCCCGCCCATGTGCCAACAAAAGTGTCTGCCGAACAATTGTCTTTACCACATGAAGATACAAGGATTGCGACAAAAGCTAATAATAAAAAATGTTTCATAATAAAATATTTAGTTCAATGAATCGTAAAAGTAAAACAACTTATATTAAAAAGTCGATTTATCTCAAATATTATCTAAGGAATTTTCCTATCAGACAAAATTTATGCTTGTTTATACTTCTTGATGGCAGCAGTAAGTCTCGGCACTACATCAAATAAATCACCTACCACACCATAATCTGCTGCTTTGAAAAATGGCGCTTCTGGATCTTTATTTATCACCACAATTACTTTACTATTATTAACACCCGCTAAGTGCTGAATAGCTCCTGAGATACCAGCTGCAATATAAAGATTAGGTCTAATCGCTACGCCAGTTTGACCTACGTGTTCATGGTGAGGTCTCCAATGAGAATCTGCTACTGGTCTTGAACAAGCAGTAGTCGCACCCAATGCGGCCGCAAGATCTTCTATGATACCCCAGTTTTCAGGTCCTTTCATCCCTCTACCTGCAGAAACTACAAGTTCAGCTTCAGGAAGTGGTACGATACCTTCTGCGGTCTTCCGCTCGATGACTTTCATTTTGGTAGTCGGTAATGTGATGGTGATATTCTCCGGAGTAATAGGCTGACCAATTTCTTGGATTTGCAAGGTATTTCCCATCAAACTAATCACTTTGTTTTGCGTTGTGATATTATATCTAGCTATAGCTTTGCCTGAATAAACAGATTTACTTACTACAAACCCATTAGATATATCAGGTAATGAATTTACCCCAGAAACATTTCCTGCATTCATTTTGATCGCTAATCTACCCGTGATTGATTTACCATTTGCAGTATTAGCAAGGATCACGGTATTTGCTGCATTATCGGTGGCAACTTGTGAAATGATTGATGTAAAAACTTGTGAATCAAACTCTATTTCTTGATCTGCATTGACATGAATTACCTTAGAAACACCATATTTACCTAAGTTGCCAACGTCATTTGCTTTACCTACCACTAAGGCAAAACATTGAGTGCCCAAAGATTCTGCTACCTTCACGCCATAGTAAGCTACTTCGTTTCCTGTTTTTTTTATTCGGCCTTTCGGACTTTCTATATATACTAAAACTGACATATACTTCTAATATTTTTTAATGTTAAATTAAATGACTTTTGATTCTTCGTGAAGCAATCTTACCAATTCATCCATATTTTCAGGATCAATAAGTTTTACACCCGTTTTCCCAGGTGGTACAATAAATTTTTCAATTTTTATACGCGCTGAATCACTAACAGGTGCAACGATTGTCAATGGCTTTGATTTTGCCATCATAATACCTTTCATATTAGGAATCCTCTGTTCAGCGAGTCCTTTTGCAGCTGATAGCACAAATGGCCCTTCAACTTCACAAATTTCCATTCCCCCCTCTATCTCTCTAGTCACCTTGCTTATTCCACCACCAACAGTCAGTTGAGTCGCATAAGAAATATAGGGAAGGTCTAGTAACTCCGCTACCATAGCACCTACTTCTGAACCATTATAATCTATGGTTTCTTTGCCAGTAAAAATAGCATCATAGGACTTGCTTTTAGCATGTGCAGCAATATTGGATGCAATTGCAAAGGCGTCACCGTTTTCTAAGTCGACCCTCACTGCATCATTTGCTCCGATAGCCAAAGCTTTACGGATAATGATGTCGTTTGATGCAGGCCCGACGTTGATGACGGTTACATTTCCACCATTTTGCTCAACGAGTTCGATGGCTTTTACGAGCGCATACCACTCATCATATGGATTCATAATAAATGTGATGCCGTCGGAATTGTATTCAGTAGCATCTGATTTGAACGAGATTTTGGACGTTGTGTCCGGTGTTTTGCTTATACAAACTAATAAATTCATTTGGTTAAATTTTGTCGTTATGGTTAACAATGACAGGTTTTACTTGTTTAAAAGATTTAGAAGATTTTAATAATTTTCATTGATAAACTAACCCTTATACCAATTAAATCATCAATCCTTATATCTTTGCACAAAGATAATAACAATTATTTTAAAAATTGAACTCAGAGTTAAAAAAATGAATAAAGAAAGATTAAATCAGCTCATTGGACTGTTGAAAGATGATCCCAAAGATTCATTTTTAAGATATGCCGTAGCAAAAGAATACGAAAATGGAGATGATCTAACAAAAGCTATGGAAGAATATTTGACTATTCTGAACACTGATCCTGATTATGTAGGCATGTATTATCACTTGGCGAAACTCTATGAAAAGCTCGAAGAAAATGATAAAGCTTTAGAAATATATGCTGTGGGTATTCAAATTGCAAAAAAACTATCGGATTTACATGCACTTTCTGAGCTAAACTCTGCAAAGATGAACCTCGAAATGGATTTATAGATAATCAAAGCTCTAGAGTTAAACCAAAGCTAATTTTGAGTGTTTGGAGTACTCAATTTATAAAGATTAAAGTTTTGAAACCGACAGTTAGTATTTTTTGGTTTAGAAGAGATTTGCGACTCAAGGACAACGCAGGATTGTACAATGCTTTGAAAAATAGTGAAAATGTACTGCCACTATTTATCTTTGATACAAATATTTTGGATAAACTTCAAGATAATAAAGATGCCCGTGTTACTTTTATTTACGATGTTTTATGTGAACTGAAAGGCGAGTTAAGGACATTAGGTTCAGATTTGATAGTAAAATACGGTAAACCGATAGATGTATGGAAGGATTTATTGACATTTTATAATATCAATGGTGTCTACGCTAATCATGATTATGAAACGTACGCCACCGATCGTGATTCTAATGTAACTAACCTTCTGTCATCAGATGGAATTTCATTCATTTCGTCTAAAGATCATGTTATTTTTGAAAAATCAGAAGTGGTAAAAGATGATGGAAAACCATACACTGTATTTACACCTTACAAAAAAAAGTGGTTGGCAAAACTAATGAAAAATGTCTCTGACGTAAAAGAGTCTTATTATTTAGAGCCATTTCCCACTGTAAAATATTTCAAAAATCTATTTAATCAACAAACAGAACTTCCGATGATAACATTGGGAGAAATGGGTTTTCAGCGATCTGGAATAGCGATACCCTCTAATATAATATCGCAATCAATTATTACCCAATACGATCAAAAACGAGATTTTCCTGCCATTCAAGGAACATCAAGATTAGGGATTCATTTCAGATTTGGGACGATCTCGATAAGAGAAAAGGCATTAAAAGCGGCTACACTAAACCAAACATATTTGAGTGAATTGATATGGAGAGACTTTTATGCTCAGATTTTATATCATTTCCCACACGTACAATCAGGTTCATTCAGACCTGAATATGACCAAATCCAATGGAGAAATAATGAGCTAGAATTTAAAGCTTGGTGTGAAGGTAAAACAGGTTATCCAATTGTGGATGCAGGAATGAGAGAACTCAAAACGACAGGACATATGCATAATCGAGTAAGAATGATTACTGCTAGTTTCCTTACCAAACACTTACTCATTGACTGGCGATGGGGCGAAGCATGGTTTGCGGAAAAGTTATTAGATTTTGACCTTGCGAGTAATAATGGTGGGTGGCAATGGGCAGCAGGAAGTGGAACAGACGCGGCGCCATATTTCAGAATCTTCAGCCCTGATGCTCAGACGGATAGATTTGATAAACAAAAGATTTACATCAAAAAATGGGTGCCTGAATATGGTACACATTCATATACGAAACCTATAGTTGATCATAAAATGGCAAGGGAACGATGTCTGGAAACTTACAAAAGAGCTCTGGCAAAATAAAATCAACGGTATAACTAAAGGGAATATGTTGATTATTAGTACATTAAAAATATTCATCTTTTAACCTTAGCCTTAAATTTACTTTTCAAAGTGGACTCAACAATAAAGGTAAAAATCAGAAATCCTCGCTTTTAATAAGAATCCAAAAAGTAAACGTGGATATCAAACCTGCTAAATGCTTGCTATGATGTTTAATAAAAACTAAATGATTCAGCATCAAACATACCCAAATCACTGATCTTGATCTTAGGAATGACAAGCAGTGCCATAAATGATAAGGTCATGAA
>JBBRJL010000196.1:0-5660 GCA_038219375.1 Chitinophagales bacterium
TGGGAATAAGCAAAAAGTGTCTTCTCTTCAAATCTTCTGATACGATACATGGTCTCAAACCAAGTTAAATGAGTAGCTTTGTCGTACTTATTTGTCTTTACTTTTTTGTCCGCTGCTTTCTTTTTTTCCAATACTTCTGCCATAACTGGATATTAATTTTATAATTGTGTCTGTTATTTTAAACCGTAAAATTACTGTATTGTTGTTACATTTGCAAAATTGACACTTTGATTTTTAAAATATATTGATCTTTGTTTAAAATTAAGTTAAAATAGACCGATTTAAAATATTTGAATTCGTTAAGCTGTTATGTTTTTTATCATTGTAAAATTTCAGTTTTATGCACAAAGTAATTGTTTTTGTATTTGTTTTCTTGACACTGAATGCTATCATAGCGCAAGATCAGAAAAAAGTAAGTCTCCCCAAAGACTCATCATATAATGAAAATATTAAAAAATCTAAGCTTTATGGTGTGTATATACCTCGAGATATAGATGACGCTATGGTAAAATTGATGGAACTAACTACGGAAGAAGCTAGGAAGCCGATGCTGAAAGTACACGAAGACACTATTGCGCGTAAATTACATTTTGGACTCGGTAGATGGATGGAGTACAATTGGAATTTTGATGAAGGGTCTAGACTTTCACATGTTCTAAGACAAAAAGGACTAACATATACAGAAGATATGACGCGATTTATGGTGATAACGTTTCATAGGCATATTTCTGGCAAACCTTTAGATACAGATGATTTGATCTCAAGGATAGTTGAACAACGTAAGAAAAAGATTCAGGAAGAAAGAGATAAAAACCCTATCATCAAAGTTGAAACTAGAAAAGTAATACCAAAATAATTAGGATTGATTTTCTTAACAAAATTTTAATATTTCCAAGAATTCTTTATTAACAGGTAGGTTTTCAATGATTTAAAGTATATCTTTTTTACTTTTTTGCTTTTTAAACTTATAATTTTGAACAATTGAACCTTTCAATTGATTTATTATGTGTTATATATTAAATATTCTTTACACCAAATATAATTTCATTTTTAATCATTAAAATCAACAACTAAATGAAAAGTTTTTTTAATTTACTAGTAATTCCTGCGTTATCACTGCTATTAGTAAGTGCTGATGCTCAAATCAAGACACCTGCGGCAAGTCCGAGTTCAAAAGTAGAAACAACTGTGGGCCTTACTTCAATAACCTTAGATTACTCTAGGCCAAGCAAAAATGGTCGTAAAATCTTTGGAGACCTTGTACCTTTCGATGCATTATGGAGAACAGGTGCAAACAAAAACTCTATCGTTACTTTCTCTGATGATGTAATGATAGGAGGTAAAGAAGTAAAAAAAGGTAGTTATGCTATCTTCGCAAAACCAGGGAAAACATCTTGGGAAGTAAATTTCTACTCAGATACCGAGAACTGGGGAACACCAGAAAAATGGGATGATGCTAAACTAGCTGCAAAAGTCATGGTAACACCACAAACCATCAATACTGTGGAGACATTTACACTGAACGTTGGTAATGTGACTAACGAAAGTTTCCACTTGGAAATCATGTGGGATAATGTCAACGTGCCAGTAAAAATAGAAGTACCTACTGATAAAAAGGTGTCAGCAAATATCACAACAGTAATGGCAGGACCTTCTGCTGGTGATTATTACAATGCAGCAAGATATTACAGAGAAGCAAAAAAAGATTTACCACAAGCATTAGCATGGATGAATAAGTCTTTGGAAATGGGTAATGACAAGTTCTGGGTATTGAGACAAAAATCTCTAATCGAAGCTGATATGAATAATTTCAAAGCAGCTATTTTAACTGCAAATGAATCATTGGCAAAAGCAAAAGAAGCTGAGAATAATGATTATATCAAAATGAATATTGATTCCATAGCAGCTTGGTCAAAAAAGTAATCATTTTTGGGTATTCCCAAACCTGATATTACAAATAGGATGGTAATCGGTTTCGGTTACTATCCTTTTTTTATAGTGGAAAATTATCAACCAAACTTGTGAAAAACTCTGTTAAAATAGCTGGTCTGCTGACTATGGCAATCATGATACCAGCGATAGCGCCAAAAAAATGGGCATCGTGACCTATATTGTCGTTTTGATTTTTGGAAGCCCAAGATTCATACCATAAATACAGTACTCCGAATATGATTGCAGGCACTGGAATAATGGCATACAGGCCCAACATATTCCAAGGATAGATCAAAATATAAATAAAAAGAATGCCCGAAACGCCACCCGATGCGCCTATAGCGGTATAGTGTGGATTATTTTCATGCTTGAAAAAGGTAGGGATATTAGCTAAGATTATGGTAAGCAAATAAGTTGCAATAAACAAAATACTCCCGCCTATCATGTCAAAATGAAAAATATAATACTTTTCTAGCGCCGTTCCAAATGAATGAAAAACAAACATATTGATAATCAAATGCATGTAGTCACCATGGACAAAGCCTGATGTCAACCAACGGTAATATTCTTTTCGCTGATGCTCAATAGAAGGGAAGTGCTTGAGCTTGTCAAATAATGACTTATTATTGAAAGATAGGATAGAAATGATACACGTTGCTACGACTACGATCAGGGTAAGGCTCATATAACAGATTTTGTTAGGTCAAAGATATTTAAATATTGTGGTATTTTTCATTTTTTATAATAGTGTAGGCACGATATACTTGCTCCACCAAAAAAAGTCTAACCATCTGATGTGAAAAGGTCATCTTAGAGAACGATACTAAATGATTTGCTCGCAAACGGATAGTTTCGTGATGACCGTAGGCTCCACCTATCAAGAAAACGATGGATTTGGTGGATTGGACTTGCATTTTTTCAAGGTAGGACGCAAATTGGACTGAATCGTACGATTGTCCTTTTTCGTCTAATAGTACAAGAATGTCATCTGATTTGAGCTTAGTTAAAATCATGTCTGCTTCTCTTTTTAACGTTTCTGTGGGAAACTGACCTGCTTTCACGTCTTTAAATTCTTCATAGGATAATTGAGTATAGTGTTTTAAGCGTTTGAGATATTTATTTATACCTTCTTCAAGGTATTTTTCGTCGGTTTTGCCAATGGCCCAAATGGATACTTTCATGACCCAAATAAATAAATCAAATACAATTATGTTCAAATGTTTTGAAGATTTTTTAAAAATATCTATCTTCACGCTCCAAAATTGAACGATAGATGACCTCCAAAGCTAGTGATAATATAAATATTTGGCTTACTCAAATCAATAATGACTTCAAAGCAGCCGTATCAGTGGATTGTGTGATATTTGGTTATGACGATGATGCCCTGAAAGTTTTGGTATCAAATTGTGATATGCCTCCATACACGGATGAATTTTCTTTGCTCGGCGATATCGTCCATCCAGATGAAACAACGGACGAAGCTGCAAAACGTGTCCTTATTGCTAAAACAGGATTTACAGATGTTTTTCTGGAACAAGTACAAGTATTTAGTGATATCAATAGACATCCACTGAGCAGAGTGATTACGGTAGCTTATTATTCCTTGATAAAAATTGATGAAGATCACCTCTTGCATCTTGAAAAAGATAGCAACCTCAGGTGGATGGATGTAACTGAAATATCGTCTCTAGCCTTTGATCACTTCAATATAATGAAGACTTGTCTGGGTAGGATGCAAAAACAATTAAGAGAACAACCTATAGGATTTAATCTTTTGCCCGAGAAATTCAGCCTACTTCAACTTCAGAGGCTTTATGAAGTGATTCTTAATATTGAATTGGACAAAAGAAATTTCAGGAGAAAACTTAATTCATTAGCTATCCTAAAAGACATTGGTGAAATAGAAGAATCTGTCTCACACAGACCAGCAAAGCTTTATGCTTTTGATAAAAGTATCTATGAAAAGAAGATGAATTCAGGATTTAATTTCGACTTATAATTTAACTTTTATAGTCAAAGATAACGACTTTATTATCAATTGATTATAAAAATACCATGCAATCCTTTACAAGGAGTGTTATAAAAAAACAATTGGCCTTTAATTTGGTTTGTATGCTTACTTAGGAGAATACAAAATAAATGATTGCCAGAAGAACTACAGTAATTAGAATGGCTATTTTAAAAAACTGCCTTTCTTCTTTAATATCTTTTGCAGAGCTTATTTGTTGCTTTGGAGTGGTCTTACCTCTATATTTTGACATGGCTTTTAATTTTATTAGCACTAAGGTAATACAAAAATAATAATATAAAAAAATATTCTTAATAAAAAATATTAGTAGAAATACTAATGCTTTGATTATCAATCTTATGACTATACATTATTCTTCGTAGCCAAAATGCTTCAACATTCTATCGTCATTACGCCAATTCTCTTTTATCTTTACATTTAAGTCAAGGTAAGTGTGTTTTCCCATAAAATCTTCTATTTCTGTTCGAGCTGCGATACCTAGTTTTTTGATAGCTTCCCCGTTCTTTCCTATGATGATAGGTTTTTGAGATTTGCGATCGACATAAATATCTGCATATATCATGAGTAAGGGGGCTCCATTTTTTTCTTCTTCTTTAAATCTTGATATACTGACTTCACAAGAATACGGTACTTCCTGTTTGTATAACATTAATATTTTTTCTCTTATGATTTCTGATACAAAAAAACGCTCTGTCTTGTCAGATAGCTCATCTTTTGGATAATATGGTGGACCCTCAGGCAAAGATTCCAAGATTCTATCCAGTAAGGTTTGGGTATTCATCTTTTTATCTGCCGAAATAAAAAATACTTCATCAAAGGTGACTTTATCTTCCCACCATGAGGCTACTTCGTCTGCTTTAGCATCCCTGTCAATATCTATTTTGTTGATAATCAGATATTTTGGTACTGTTGCATTAACCAATGATTTAAGGACTGGCTCATCCCCAGTATATTTTTCAAAGATGTCTGTTGTGAATAAAATGATATCCGCATCTTCAAACGATGAAAAAGCAAATTTATTCATTGACGACTGCATCCCATAATTCGGCCGATCTATGATACCAGGTGTATCAGAGAAAACAATTTGATAATCGTCTTCGCTCAAAAGTCCAAAAATCCTATGTCTTGTGGTTTGTGGTTTGCTAGTGATTATGGACATTTTTTCACCCACTAGCGCATTCATCAGAGTTGACTTACCTACATTTGGATTGCCTATGATATTTACAAAACCTGATTTATGTGCCGTCATAACAGACTTTTTTGACTTTGATTCATGATGTTTTCTATTTGATCCACAAGATAGGCAGGTTTTTGAACTCTCCAATTCATTTCGTTATATTCCGGTCCGAAATTCATATAATAATGTAATCTGAACTTACGCATTTCACCCATTACATGGTCGAAAGTATTAACCAGACATATCCAACCGTTATCATCTTTGACATCATCGTACCATTCTTCATAATAACTATCGTCATCTCCATGATAATTGAGTACATTGTCGCAAAATATAACAAATCTACTTATATCTTTTTTTAAAAGAACATCCACAAGATCTCGTTTGAGGAACATAATGTCATTTTCAATACAATCGTTCCACTCACCTATCAATTCTATCAAAGCAAAATTCCTCTTGTAATCAACATAAAGGATTTTACAATATAAAGTTTCTGACCCGAAAAAGTCCCATTGTGGGTGT
>JBBRJL010000197.1:0-5654 GCA_038219375.1 Chitinophagales bacterium
CGTGGTAGTTATGATGAAAGTAAGTCTATCATCACACCATTTCCAACAGATGTACAAGAAACTAATAAACCCAAAGTCATTGAATCAGGTTTTTTATTCCAAAGTAATTTTCCTGATCCTGAGATTTTGGAACCCGTAAGAGGAAAGGTAGCATCAGATGCTCCTTCTAATTTAAATATTAACATAAGACAAAATACTGGTATCACCAAAAGAGTAGAGCCGTACAATAACACAAGAGCCTTTACCGCAAATAAACGATTTGCACTAAATAATATCACAACCAAAATGGACAATGATATTTTGTTTGAAGGCTTGGAGAGTTATACAGGAGATAGACAACAATTACTCACTGCGCCATTAGGTATTTTATTCAAGGCGAATATTAAAGATTTATTTGAAGATTATTCTGTAGAAGGCGGCGTCAGGATACCTACAACGTTTATGGGGTCAGAGTATTTTCTAGTATTTGATAATAAAAAATCTAGAATAGATAAACGAATTGCTTTGTATAGGAGGTCCAATAAGTATAATTCTGAACAAAATCCGAATAGCAACTTCCTGACGCGATCAAAAAAAACTACGCTTTTAGGTCTATACCAAATGAAATATCCTTTTGATATATACCGGAGTATAAGGGCTACTGGCTCACTCAGGCTCGACAGGTTTCTACAACTAAGTACAGAGAATAATTCTTTCCTATCGCCTGCGGTAAATGAAAAAAGAGTCAGCTTAAGACTTGAGTATGTTTACGACAATACTTCAGATCCAGCAATGAATATCAAACATGGTACTCGATACAAAGTATATGTAGAAGCTATCAATCAGTTTGATATGCAGGTTATAGATGGGTTTAGTTTTGATCCATCACAAGGATTTACGGGTATAATTGGTTTTGATGCAAGACATTATATTCCTGTACTGAATAAATCTGTATTGGCGATAAGACTAGCTGGGGCAACATCTTTTGGGTCACAAAAAATGCTTTATTTCCTCGGTGGAATGGAAAACTGGCTTTTACCAAAGTTTGACAATAGTATTCCTGTGCCAGATGATTCGGATTTTGCCTACAAAGCGAATGTATTTCAACTCAGGGGATTTGATAATAATATTAGGAATGGGGGTACTTATTTATTGTCAAATACAGAGCTGAGAATCCCATTTTTCCAGTATCTCCTTGGTAAGAATCGAGGTTCTACGTTTTTTAGGAATATGCAATTAGTAGGATTTTATGATGCAGGTTTGGCTTGGCATGGCTCATCACCTTTTGGTCCTGAAAATCCACTCAATAGTGTTACCGTTACGAGTCCACCATTAATTAATCTACAGATAGAATATTTCAGAGATCCGTTGGTAATGGGATATGGACTAGGTTTGCGAACCCAATTCCTTGGTTATTTCATAAAAGGAGATTATGCGTGGGGCATCGAAACTAGAGAAGTACAAAGACCCAAATTCTATTTAAGTATAGGTATGGATTTCTAGAGATTAATTCGGCGTTTCTTTCTCCAATTTTTTTCGTTCTCTTAAAGTCACAAACCAATTAGGGATGATAATAGCACCTGCTATTAAGTAGGAATAATATCCTATCAATCTCCAAACCAAAGCGATCAAAGCAGCAAGTCCTAAAGGAATATAATCAGTAAAAAATCCTCCAAATAAAAATTCTGCGACGCCTGCTGCTCCTGGTGTGGGACTGAATGCTTCTATAGTATGCATAGCGATAGCTCTTGCAAAAATAATAAAGTTATCATATGCTGTAGACTCAAAATCAGCCACAAAAGCAATAATCAAACAGTTGATAGCTAGAAATCTCACAGTCCATGCTCCCATGGTACATCCAAAAGTTTTTAAGAAAAAACTAGCTGGTTTCTGTTGTATCTCCTGTGCAGATGTCACCACATCATAGGCTGTATTGCGCAACTCCGTTCTAAACCTTTTTAATATTGAGAATCTGCTTACAATAATCAATAGTCTTTTGATGGCTACTGGATTTATAAATAGCCCATAGAAAAAAGTCAAACCGTAGATACCCATAAAACCTAGCACAGTCAAAAAAGTAATCCCATAACCATCAATATCGCTAAATACTTCCATACCTGGGCGAATCATAATCGGCCCGATCATCAGATAAAGAATGATCAATGCAGATACAAAAAACAGAGTATCAATCACCATGGTGTATAGTACTACTGATATAGCCTTAGCGCCTGATAATTTTTCTTGGGCTAATAGAAAAAAAGCAACTCCTGCACCACCGACACTCGTGGGTGATACGGCTGTTGAAAACTCCCATATGACGATCAATTGTATAGCTTTGAGCCAAGAGAAAGCATACCCTGTAGCAATTCTGAGCCTCCAAGCATAGAATAGATGCCTCAATACGTACATCAATAATGCCATCAATACCCAAAAGATTGTATGAGCACTTTTGTCTAATTTAGCAAGTTCGGACACATCAAGCTGTTTACTCATGAGCCAAATGACTACACCAATACCAATAATGGTAGGAAGAAATATCTTGGAAATTTTGAGATTTTCCAATGCTGACTTACTGTCTTGATCCGAATGTGTGGTCACTTATTTTGGTTTAATTTAGAATCACAGTTTTTACCATGAAAATAAAGCTCGATTATTATAACAGCAAAAATACAAATTGGTTAATGCTTTCGTCTCGTATTAAATGGTATCGGTTCAAACTATTTCGAACTAATTTTACGATACTTCCATGAAAAAAACATAAGAATAGCAGCATTAAAGAAAAAGAACGGTCCGACTTTGTCCGTCTCTATCAAATCATTGATCAGACACATGGCAAATATGATGATAAATCCAAGTGTAGCAGCCATTACTATATACTTATCTTCCCTATCTGTACACCTATGGTAAATGCGTTCGCCTTCGATTAATAAGGTAAAACACAGAGCAATAAACAACAAAAATCCTATAAACCCTTGCTCCACCCATGTCATGAGAAAATAGTTGTGAATACCTGATTGGTCAGGATTATCACTCACATAAGTCTGAAAACGTGAAATGGAGTACGCCTTATAATTGGAATAAAAAGTGCCGGGTCCAAAGCCTAACCAAAATCGATCCTTGATCATCTCAATTCCTGACATCCATCGATATACTCGCTCCATGGACGATATATCTTCTAACTTATACGTAGCTTCTATGAGGTTGTCAAATTCAGTATGTGTGATTGTTCGTTCAAAATTGGGTGCAAAATCCATATACTTATTGTCCCATGATAGATATACAATACCTACCAAAGCGATAAATGAACTGATCGCAAGTGCATGTTTTACTTTCTTATAGCTTATGATATACCATGCACCTACAGCTATGACCATGGATAGTATTGCAGCCCTTGTATAGCTGAAGTAAATGCCTGTGATGAAAGTAAGAAAGATGAAAATCATCATTTTATTTGATACATTTCTCAATTTATTTATCCTCATAAAGGCCCAAACAAAAGGCAGACAGACTACGGATATAGCTGCATAACTCACATGATTCCTAAAAAATGGACGTACTACCTCGTAACTAGCTGCAAAACTGAAGTCCAAGAAAGCATGCCTAATCAGTACAATTAGAATGGCAACAAAAAGAAACTTGTATAAAATTCGATATGCTTTCTCCAAGTCATAATTGTACTTTACAAAAATTAGTGGGAGTATAAAAAATGGCATAATGTACCATATTTTAGCAAGTATGAGCTTTATGGAAACTAAAATAAATGATGAATTTATCGTGGTAATTAAAATCCAAAATAAATGTAAAAAAATTAATAGAGTAATAGGATGAGTCACATAATACAGCTTGATATTCATTCGATTTGATATCAACGTAGCAAGTGTTATCCCTGTCAAGACAAGCATCAATGGCTCCGAAGGGAGATCAGTACCCAAACCGGCACCATCAAAATACATTTCGATAGAGAAAGGTAGAACAGCAAAAATTAAATAGAACAATCTTCTGTAATCGTCATATATCATTCCTAGTCCTAAAATACCAGCGGGTAATAGATAGGGGAGATAGGTTTCAAAATATATTGATCCTACTGTACACAGAATCAAAAGGCCTAAAAAGCCTTTAAATACCTTGTGATTATCCAATCCTAATATCATCGAATCATCAGACATGTTAGGCATTTTTTCGTAATGCTGTCCTATTTATATTTTCTAATACAAATACCGCAAGACAACTCAACATGATTCCTAGCAAAGTCGTGATTAGAACGATGATTGCACGTTTTGGTCTTGATTTTTGTACAGGAATATAAGCCGCATCAATCAAGTGCAAGGCTGTGAAAGGTACTGAAAAAGTGGCATTCAATTGCTTGAGCCTTTCTTTGTCAAGACTTATTTGGTCATGCAGCCTGCTTTGTTCTTGTTCCATTTGTTTTAGCTCAGAAAGCACGGGGGCAAATTTTTCAAGTTCTGACAGAGCTTTTGCTTTTTTGCTTTCAGCACCCATCTCTTCGGCCATAAATTTGATCACAGAATCTCTATATGATGGGTATTTCTTATAAAATAAAATTTTACCTTTTGCATCTTCCAATACTGATTCGGCATCTGTCAATATTTTATTGTAAAGAGACGTTTGTCCCCACGTTTCGAAAACACCTGAAGATTGTTTGATTCTCTTCAGTCTATCGGCCAACGAATCACTTTGAATCTGTTTAGTAAGTATATTTAAATTATAGTTTTCAATTAATTTTTTCTGGCTGCTTTTTACTATTTGCTGCGAGATACTTTCGATTTTTTCTCTGGCTGCATTGGCGATAGATGCCGACATTTTGGGATCTTTGTCCTCTACCAAAAGTAAAAGAGCGCCATATTTAGTTTTTATAGTTTTGAAGTTATTTAAAAGACTTTCTCTTACTTTAAATTTTGCTTTTACATCTTCTTTATCGATATCATAATGTTGGTACAAATCAAATGAATCTATCAAGAAAAATAATACTTCGTGCGATGATGCTATGGTAAACAATCTGTCAAGATCATTATCATCACCATAAATCCTGACATCTTTTTCATCTCCACCTATTGGAATCGGTTTGGCAAGGTCAGGACTCGCTGCATAAAACGTGGTCTCTGCTTGGTAATAATTTGGCATTAATAAACTACCTATCACGCTAATGACAAATATAATGATAACAGCACGAATCAGTTGTTTCTTCCACTTTATTAATTGTGACAATAAATCAGTTAAGTTATATTCGTTGTCCATAAAATTATCTTACAATTAAAGAATATTAAATTGAAGTTCATTTTTCCCTCTTCAAGAGATGCAAAATGTCTTGTTTATCTACGATTTTTAAAATAAACGACAAAAGTAAACAAATTAATATACTAATACTAAGGACAGTGACCCAATGTAAAGCTAATGTCGTACTTAAGATGTAAAAAAGTAGGGTACTCAATCCTAAAAAGGTACATAATGTTACCATTTCTTTAGGAGTAACTCCAATATTTATTTCTTTTTTGACTAAATATATCTGACCAACCAAAACGAATGTTTGGGTAAAAAGCGTAGCTATTGCTGCACCAACTGCCAAATAGCTTGGGATTAGTAACACATTTAGTAAAATGTTAACTATTAAACCTATCCCAAATAAATAATTCAAATATCTAACTTTGCCACAAGCT
>JBBRJL010000198.1:0-5643 GCA_038219375.1 Chitinophagales bacterium
GACTTAAATATATTAATTTTTGACTTAATTTTACAAAATCATCCATTTTAGCGTTTTAATATCTCCTGATTTTTGGTCAATAATTTGTACAAAATGAAGTCCTTGGCTTAGTTGATTTGTATGGATGTTAAATTTAAAAGCGGCAACTTTAGCTTAACATTTGACATAAATAATCTACTTTTGGATTTTAAATCACAATCTATGCGTATTTTTAGAAACATCTTTTTGCTTCAAATCATATTTTTTTCTTCTTGTTTTTCACAATTAAAGCGCTCTAAAATGACAACCTACCCCACCACAGCTTTTGAACAGAATCCCAACACAACTTCTACTTATTCTGAAATTGTAGCTTTCTACCAACAGCTTGGACAGGTTTCTTCATTCATTCAGGTATCTGATTTTGGTATGACGGATAGTGGTTTCCCATTGCAAGAAGTGGTCATTGCAAGTAACGGACATTTTACGCCAGAAGAAAGTCGAAAAGCGGGCAAATCTATCTTATTCATTAATAATGGCATTCATCCTGGCGAGCCTGATGGTATGGATGCTTCCATGATTTTTGTACGAGACTTGATTTCTAATCCTGAATTGTCATTATTGCTAGAAAAGGTGACGGTAGTAGTGATTCCTGTGTACAATATAGGTGGCACGATCAATAGGAGTGCAACTAGCAGAGCAAACCAAAACGGACCTGAAGCATATGGATTCAGAGGCAATGCAAAAAACCTAGACCTAAATCGGGATTTTGTCAAATGTGATAGCAAAAATGCACGATCTTTTAATACTTTTTTCCATAAGTGGGACCCAGATGTACAAATAGACACACATACGTCTAATGGTGCTGATTATCAATATACTATGACATTAATCGCTACGCAAAAAGATAAATTGCATCCAGCATTGGCTGCTTTTATGACAGACCGTATGTTGCCAGATTTATATGAAAATATGAAAAAAAATAATTGGGAAATGATCCCATACGTATATGCCAACGGTACGCCTGAGACAGGTATTCTGGGGTTTATGGATCATCCTAGGTATTCTTCAGGATATGCAGCGATGCATCATACTATAAGTTTTATGCCGGAAACACACATGTTGAAACCTTATGCTGATCGAGTAAGGAGTACTTATGCATTTCTCAAAGTTGGCTTGGAGTTTATGTATCATCAAGGCAAAAATCTGGTCGAAATACGTTCAAAAGTAAAGAATGAGTCCAAAGGACAACAGTCTTTTAACCTGCTTTTTGAGTTGGACAAGACTATAGCAGACACCATTTTATTTAAGGGTTACGAAGCCAAATATAAGCCAAGTTTGGTCAGTGGTCACGATAGATTATATTATGACAGAGCTTCACCTTGGGAAAAACCTGTTCCCTTTTATAATGATTACAAACCTGCGCTCAAGGTACAAAAACCCAAAGCCTACATCATTCCACAAGCATATGATGAGATTATCAGAAAGATGGAAACCAATGGGGTACAAGTAGAAATGCTTCTTTCTGACACCGTTTTTAATATCGAATTGTATCACATAGATAGTTATGAAACATCCAAAGTAGCCTATGAAGGACATTACAATCACAGTGATGTAAAAGTTTCAACTGTTCAGATAGATAAAAAATATTTTAAAGGAGATTATATCATCTATACCAATCAGGTTTCCAATAGATACATCGTAGAGATGCTCGAACCACAAGGGATAGACAGTTGGTTTGCTTGGAATTTTTTTGATGGTATTCTGATGCAAAAGGAAGGTTTTTCTTCTTATGTCTTTGAAGATTTAGCAGTAGAAATTTTAGAAAAAGATGAAGATCTTCGTGAAAAGTTAGCCCAAAAACGTGCTGATGATCCTAAATTTGCAGCAAATGGATGGGCTCAGCTTGATTTTGTCTACAAAAATTCTTCTTATTACGAAAAGACACACAATCTATATCCAGTGGCGAGAGTGAAGTAGTGTCAATTAACTAATTATTGTACAAAATGTACGTTTAAAAGATTATTCAATACACTTAATAGTTTTTATATAAATCGGATGTAAAATAATGTTATCTTTGGTGATATTTAGGTAACAAATTATTTCTGTTTATTTACCCAAATATAATACTTACTTAAATTTATTTTCGTTCAGTTCTTAGTCACTTTAATATCAAAATAAAACCAACCAAAATGAAGAACCTAATACTGTTGCTCTTAGTCTCTTTTGTATTTACCATTTCCTGCAAATCAAAAAAAGATGCGTCTGAAATGCTCGATGTATCCAAAGATCAGGAAATGCTCGATGAATATTTTATGGCAGCAACTGTAGGGGTAATTTCTGCGACAGATGACCTAAAATTTGTACTCAAAGAACCATTATCAGCCGATGTTTCTGAAGATGTACTCCAAAAGGTGGTATCATTGAGCCCTTCAGTGGAAGGCAATGTTAGCATTGTTAATAATACAATCATCACCTTTACGCCCAAGAAACCCTTAGATTCTGATAAAACTTACACCGTAAAACTGGATTTGAAGATACTAGATGCAACAAGATTTGACAAAAATATCGAATATCAAATCAAAACGCTTGCCCAAGATATGAAAGTAGAACGGGAAGGTATCATCATCAATGAAAATGGCGATGTCTCTATCCTACTCAATGTAAAAACAGCTGATAAGGTAGATGGAGAAATCCTTAAGTCTTGTTTTACAACGGACGCATCTACAGTTGAAGTCAGGGAAAAGTCAAATAATGAATATGAAATAGCATGTAGGTTTGCAAATGGCATTAAACAAGACTCCAGGATTAGTTACAGTGGAAAAAATATTGGATGTGAAGTAGATGGAAATGTTGAGTTGTTTGATATCGATACTAAACAATTTGGCGTAGTATTTACCCATCAGAATACGACAGACAAAACGTTTAATATTTATTTTTCACAACGTCTTAATCGTCAAATGGACCTTACAGGTTTGGTAAAAGTGCAAAATAATAATGCATCCTACACTGTAAAAGACAATGTACTCACACTGTTTCTGAATGAAATCAGTAATGTGGACAAAGTTGCCATTTGGATTTCTCAAGGTATCAAATCCACAGAAAACAAAACATTAACGACTGACTATACCTTCGATATTCAAGTCAAAGTAGATCATCCTGCCGTAGAGTTTGTGAGTGATGGTAATTATTTTCCGTCCGAAGGGGATTTTAAAATTCCTATCAAAACTAGGGCTTTGAACCAATTGAGACTTGTCGTTATCGAAATAAAACAAGAAAATGTCATGCATTACTTAGCTTGGCAGTCACTAGCCTATGCAGATTATTACAATCTCCGTATGTATGGCAAACCTGTATATGATCAAATCGTAACGCTCAACCAAGGTCTCAAGGACAATGAAGGATGGACCGTACATGGCATCGACCTTTCGGATAGAATTCGCAAAAACCCAGGTAGTATTTATCATATTGGCATGGAGTTCGCACCACAAAATACATCACTTTCATGCAAGAGCCAACTCAAACAATATAAAGTAAATAGTAAGATTCCAGAAAATGATTTCTTTACCGTAAGGGATAATTATTATAATGACTACTATGGGTATTATGAAGATTACAATTGGCAAGAAAGTAATGACCCTTGTAAGTTGGCCTATTATGTAAATCAACAACCTGTTCAAAAGTTATTCATTTGTTCTGATTACTCTGTTATAGCCAAAAAAGCGGGAAGCAATTACTTCATATCACTGACCAAGCTTATGGATCTAAGTGAAGTCGCTGATGCAGAAGTGACGCTATACAACCTTCAATCAGAAAAAATTTCTTCCGCTCGTACTTCAGGAGAAGGATTTGTCAAATTTGAGAATGTCTTGTATGATGCAGCTGTATTGAAAGTTGAAAAAAATACCCACGTTACTTATCTTTCCTTAGACCCAAATCAAAGTAATTCCCTTACGGAGTTTGATGTTTCGGGAGAACGGTCAGAGACGGACACGGAGTTTTTTGCTTATACTGACAGAGATATTTGGAGACCTGGAGATAGTATTTATGTGGATTTGATGATCAATAAATCGTATTCTGACCTGCCTAAAGGGATGCCACTTGTCATGACTTTTTACAATGTGGACAATATGATTGTAAGTGAAGAAATCCAGAAAATAGATTTGGATAGCAAACAAATTTATAGTTTCAAAATATACACTTCTCCCAATGCAAAGACAGGACTATATCGATGTATGTTCCAAATTGGGCCTAAATCCATACGGAAAAATATAAGAGTAGAAACCATCAAACCAAATACTGCGGAAGTCATTTATTCATTCAAAAATATAGAAGGAAATACCATTTATAGCGATTTCATATCTGGCTCTTTACAAGCTAAATATCTAACTGGATTTGAACTCGGAAAGGCTAAAATAAAGGCGTCTGCACGGGGAAGAAAAAATACAAATCCCTTCTCTGAATTTAAAGACTATTATTTCGATGTATATGACAATACATTTATCGAAAACAATATCAATATTCTTGACCTGACTACCAATGAAAAAGGGGTAGGAAGTTTTGAAGGTACTCAGTCTTTAAAATATTTTAATACTCCAGTAAATGTTTCCATAGAGACAGAAACGATTTTGCCAGGTGGAGGTACTAATAAAGAAGGGAAGTCGGTAATCGTATCACCATTTGATACTTATCTAGGTGCATCGCGCAAAGATGGTTCGGGCTGGAATGGCAACCATACTTTTCAAGAAAATATCGATGTTAATCTGGTAAATCTCACCAACAAAGGAAAACTCAATGCATCTGCAAACAATGTAAGCTACACCTTGAGACAACACATATCATCTTGGTGGGTGGATAAATATCGACTAAGATCTTCCGGAAATTTTGTGAATGCTGACTTTTGGAAAGAGGTGGATAACGGCAACGTTTCGATAAAAGGTAAAGGGAAAATAACTTTCCCGAAAGGAAAACTACAAAAAGGCGCCTACAAACTTACGATGACAGATGAAACGTCAGGTCATGCGACACAAGTATTTTTTACGGTATATGATGGCGTGGAAAGTATTCCTGGTTCGCAACCATATATCGTAGAATTACAGACAGATAAAGATGACTATAAAACAGGTGAAACGGTCAAATTACTGTTGCCTGACATTGAAGATGCAAAAGCATTGATAAGTATTGAGAGAGGTAATAGAGTCATAAACCAGATATGGTACGACATGGCCAAAAGCAATAATCTAGTCTCGCTACCAACCAATGAAAACTGGTCGCCAAATGTATATATTCATGTCACCATCATGCAGAAATACAAACAGGAAATCAATGATTTACCACTGCGACTATTCGGTATTAAACATATCAAAATGGATGGTACCACGAGCCCATTAAAACCTGTTGCCAATATTCCCGATCAACTAGAGTCCAATAAATCTTATACGTTTTCAGTATCAGAATCTGATGGAAGACCAATGGAATACACCCTTGCCGTTGTTGATGAAGGCTTGCTCAATCTGACAGGTTTTGGCACGCCAGATCCATCCAAACACTTTAATGGTAAATATCCACTTTTGGTTAAAACATGGGACATTTATCAATATTTGGTCAGCTACTTCAAAGGAAAGTTTGCAGGCATTATTTCTATCGGTGGTGATGATGCTTACAATC
>JBBRJL010000199.1:0-5632 GCA_038219375.1 Chitinophagales bacterium
CAAAGGTAGAGCAATTGTTTTTAAAGATCGTGGTGAGTTGATCTTACTTAGGTTTTTGAAGGAACTCGAAGAGTTAGGTGCTGCAGAAGAACTTCCAAAATTGGAAGGTAAACGTATGATAGTAATGATTTCGCCCAAAAAGAAAAGGGTACAATAGACTTTGTAATTCTTAACTGTATCGGGTTGTTATTAGTTGTTTTGACTTTGTTTTAATGTATGATTATTATGCAGTATACTAAGATTGTAATAATAGTTTTTCATTTTATTTAGTCAATATTACTTTTTATTCATTATTTATTTGATATTGGTTAATTATTTTCAGAAAAAATAGCAAAACTGGAATAAAAAACAAATTTTCAGTATGTGGTTTCAAAACCTTTGTTTACCTTTGCGGCCCTAAAAGAAGTAGTTATGCCTAAAATGAAAACGCATTCAAGTGCAAAGAAAAGATTCACCATTACTGGAACAGGTAAAGTGAAGAGATTTCAAGCTAATGCACGTCACTTGATGAGAAAGAAGTCTAACAAAGCAAAGACCAGGTTAAAGGGTTCAACACTTGTTAGCGTAGCAGATTCAGCAAAAATGAAAAGATTGCTTTGTTTGTAATATTTTAATTTATTTTTTAACGAGAATACAGGAAAAAAAGAATTCCCTTTCAAGAGTCCCTGTATTGTACTAAAACCTAACAGTTATGCCTAGATCAGTTAATTCAGTTGCCTCAAGGACGAGAAGAAAAAAAATCCTTAAAGCAGCAAAAGGTTACTTCGGAGCGAGAAGTAAAGTTTATACAGTAGCAAAAAATGCCATAGAAAAGGCGTATGTTTATGCATTCAGAGATAGAAGAAACAAAAAAAGAGCTTTCAGAAGACTTTGGATTATTAGGATAAATGCAGCGACAAGACAACATGGTATTTCGTATTCAAAATTTATTTATGCCTTAAATCAAAAAGAAGTAGGTCTTAATAGGAAAGTACTCGCAGATCTTGCCATGAATCATCCAGAAGCTTTCAAAGCAATTGTAGATTCAGTAAAATGAAATTATAATTGATGAAATATAAAAAGAGCCTTTCGAAAAGATTGGCTCTTTTTTTTTGTATTTACTAACGTTCTTAATGAATTCTTATTCAATAATGAAAGTAGAGTCACTCCGCAGATTGTTATCTTTATTAAGTTTAACTTTTATAAACTTGACTTGATAACATCCAGAATAGTAGATATATTATTTGTTGTTTTATTGTAACTATTCAGGTGTGTGTAGGAATAAAGTCATTTTGTCCATGCCAAAGGCAGACACGCACAATTTTTGTAACTTTCAGGCAAAAATACCGCCAAAATCAGGTAGTTTTCCATTTTTACCACGGATTTACATCCGTGGTTACTAATATTTCACCCCATCCGGGATTATATCTTAATAGTTACGTTTTATTAATTTTAATGTATTTAAACTCAAATATAGTTTTCGCTCAGAAAGAAATAAAAAAAGACAATCCAATTTGGATCGTCTTCTTTATTTAGGGAGGCTAATGGGGTTTGAACCCACGACCCTCGGTACCACAAACCGATACTCTAACCAACTGAGCTATAACCTCCATTTTAAAAACTAACTAAAGCAATAAGTTGCTATTTTTAATTTTAGAAGTGCAAAAGTATAAAACATTTTTTATAATGGGAAGTAACACACTTCTTTTTATTAAAAAAATATTCATAAAATATTATTATGTAGGATGGCTATAGATTTATATATCTAGCGATGATTAAATTTTGTTTATTAATGAAGAAGTGAAACATGCTTATATGTATGATTTAAGTGGTCATACAGTTAATATGCGTTTTGGAAAATAAATGTTGGAAAGTAGAATATAGAAAATGAATACATATATTGGATTGAATATTAGTGAGAAAATATAAGTAAAATTCTACAAGATTCATTTCTATCATGTATCTTTACCCAAAATATAGATGAGCGAGTATATTATTGTAAAAAAGAATTGAATTGTTTAACCTTTGATAAATATTGAAAATGTATCATATAAAATTAGAACTATTTGGTCAAATTTACTTATGAAATACAAAATCTTTTAATAGTGTTATTTATTGTTTTTAGTAATGGATAGAATGGGCCTAATTGGTCAGTGTTGATTTATAAGTATGTCTTTGAATAAACAGTTAGAAACCGACAATTTTTCAGTTTTGCTTCGCGAAAAGCCAGACCAGGCACTTCATTCTATGTATCAAAAATATTACTCGATGCTATGTTTTCAAGTTATGTCGATACTGAAAGATAGATCGATTTCTGAAGATATTGTACAGGAAGTTTTTTTTGAAGTTTGGAAAAAGAGAGAAGAACTTACAGTACTACAGTCTATCGAGGGATATCTAAAGCGGTCGTGTAGGAATCGTACATTAAATTATATAAGAGATAATCACATCAAATGGGAGGATGAATCTACCCTTGCTGACCAAGAAGACACAGGATTTACCTTTGAGCAATATCATTCTGCCGAAGAATTGAATATTAAAATAAATGAAGTCATTGCTGAATTACCAGACAAATGTGGTGTTGTTTTTTCATTAAGCCGTTTTGAAGATATGAGTTATGCTGAAATTGCCAAGGAGCTTAGTATCTCCATCAAGACAGTTGAGAATCAAATATCTAAGGCATTGAGAATATTAAGGAGAGAAATATATAAAAAAAGTAATTTTGAATAGGGGATACATTACTTTATCGTGTCATATTATTGAAAAGTGATATAAATGAATTATTCAGATCGACTGAAATACATACAGAAGTACCTGACCAATGAGATGTCCTCATCGGAGAAGGATGGCTTTTTCACTTGGTTGAAAGAGAGTAATGAAAATCAAATCTTATTTGATCAATTAAGCGATATTTGGGATAATGCTCCCACTGTACAAAAGGAAGAGTTCAATTATGAAAACGCATTTGGTCTGCATATGGCTAAATTAAATATTGATTCTGGAAAAACTGAAAAGGGGAAAATAATAAGTCTTATCAATATTAAAGCTATTGCAGCTGTTATGATCTTGGTATTATTGAGCACTGTCGTTTTCAAATGGATGAACAATGGAGATATTTATCGAGCTAATTCAGAAAGTGTAACAATCACTTTGGATGACGGTACAAAGGTTTGGCTGGATAAAGGTTCAGAACTAGAAGTATCTGATTTTGATGGAGATAGTCGATTTGTACGATTGACTGGCAAGGCTTTCTTTGACGTTTCACCTAATAAAAATGCGGCTTTTGTTATTGAAACTGATGGTGTAGGTATAAAAGTATTGGGTACGCAGTTTTTGGTAGATACTAAATCAAACATCGTCAAGGTAAAGGAAGGAAAAGTAGAAGTTACGCACAAAGAAATAGCAGTTGTTTTAACAGAAAATCAATCCGTATCAATAGAGGATAATCATTTATCTGATGTGAAGACTAGTAATTTTGACAATAGTCAGCTTTGGTTTAATGAAGAATTAGTGTTTGATAATGTAGCATTCGATAAGGTTATTTTTGATATTTCTAAAGAATATAAATTGTCTATCGAATTGCCATCAAAAAATAGTTGGACAGAATGTCTATTTACTTCAGGGTCTCTTAAGGGTAATACCTTCGATCAAATATTGATCATTCTTGAAGTCACTTACGAATTAGAATTTTCAAAAATCAATAATAGTTCTTATAAATTCACTAAAGTAAATTGTAAGTAATTTACTGACAGTTCTTTTCTTTTCTTAAAAAAGAATTATATTTGTCATTATTATTTTGGTTTGTCTTATAATATTTAAGGCTCAACTCCATAAAGCCACCTAAAATCCTGATAGTTTTTGAGTTAAATTAGTACCTTTGGAACTTAATTTATTTTGCTAAACTTATAGGTGTTATATTTTGATCAGACGACTCATACTTTTGTTTTTTGTAGTCATGCATTCGGCTTTTTGTTTTTCGCAAACAAGACCTGATGAAGTAATTGTGACATACGCAGCATATAACAAACCCCTGCGAGTGGTACTTAAAGATCTTTCTAAAATTACAGAAGTTAATATCATTTACTCCGAATCTAGGATTCCAGCCGATAGTCTCATAAATATTTCAGTCAAAAAGGAGAAACTTGGTGATGTTCTTAATTTGGTTTTGAAAGATCATTTGATGACCTATCAAATAGTAGGAGATCAATTGGTTTTATCTCGAAAACCAAAGAATGAAGAAGTTATTCTTCGTACGATATACGGTTACATACGGGATAAATCATCTGGAGAACTATTAGTTGGAGCAAATATTTTTATCATCAACGGTACGAGAGGTACTAATACCAATGAATATGGTTTTTTTAGTTTTAAGTTAAATCAGAAAACAGAACGTATTCACTTTTCATACCTTGGTTATGAGACTGAGATTTTAGAAATGTATATTCAAAAGGATACTCTAGTGAATATATATCTGCAACCTGATGGATTGTTAAATGAAATCATTGTACTAGATGATCTACTTGAAGAAGAACATGAAAATACAGCATCCCAGCAAAATCTGCATATTGATAAAATATTGTCATCCAATCATTTGGCAGGTGAAGCTGATATATTTAGATATATTGGCGGGCTAGCAGGTGTGTCTTCAGGTGCTGATGGAGTAGGTGGGTTGAATGTACGTGGCGGTTCATCTGATCAAAATTTGGTATTACTTGATGGAGTTCCCGTTTATAATACTGGACACGCAATGGGAATTTTTTCAATATTTAACTCTAGTGCCATCAAAAGTGCTAGTTTTTTTAAAGGTGGTATTCCTGCTAGATATTCAGGTAGGTTATCATCCGTGATTGATGTACATACCAAGGATGGAAATTTTAACAAATTTGGGGGAGAGGTTTCATTGAGTACCATTGCTGCTAAAGGAACATTAGAAGGACCTATCGTAAAAGATAAGAGTAGTTATATTATATCATTTAGGCGTACTTTTATTGATGTGTGGATAAAGGAAATCACAAAATTTCAAAATAGAGACAGGCAAAGACAAGGATTGGCAAATTATTATTTTCAAGATTTTAATGCAAAACTCAATTTTAATATAGGCAAAAGGACCAGATTATTATTGTACACATTTCACAGTAAAGATGACTTTTTTAACAACTCAGAGACAACCGATGGTATTGTAGTTAGAGAGAAAAATGATCAAAATCTCAATTGGGGAAATAAAATTTACTCTGTAAGGTTAAACAGTCAGTTAGGGAAGTCGATTTTTTCTAGAACTTCTGCTTATCAAACGGGATATACTTTTGAAAGCTATCGCAAAACTCTCTCTACAACAGTATCAGATACAGGAAGCACAAAAACGTTTTTTGATGCATCGCTTTACGAAACATCGGTTTCAGAGATAGGTATAAAGCAAGATTTCGATTGGTTGCCAAATAATAGGCATACGGTCAAATTTGGTATTGGTTACATTCACAGGGTGTTCAATCCTAGGGTAACTAATGTTTCTCAAGATGATTTTGTGGAACCATATTTTAATGTTGATATCACATCAATAAAAAAAATAAGCCCCAAAGCAAGAGTTTTTGGAGATGAGGTAAACATTTATGCAGAAGACGAAATAGATTTGGGTGATGGGGTCAGAATCAATGGA
>JBBRJL010000200.1:0-5621 GCA_038219375.1 Chitinophagales bacterium
GAACGCATATTTCCTATCGGCAGGTTGGACAAAATGTCACAAGGACTCATACTGCTGACCAATGATGGGGATATTGTTAATAAAATCCTCCGAGCTGGCAATTACCACGAAAAGGAATATATTGTTACCGTAAATAATCCCATAGATAGCTCCTTTCTTAAAAGTATGTCTGCTGGTGTGCCGATTCTTGACACTGTCACCAATCCTTGTAAAGTCACAAAGCTAGATGAATTTACCTTCAAGATTATATTAACTCAAGGATTAAATCGTCAGATCAGACGTATGTGCGAGTACCTAGATTACCACGTACGCTCGCTCAATAGAGTAAGGATAATGAATATTTCCTTAGATGGAATCGCTTATGATACGTGGAGATATCTTACAGAAAAGGAAATATCAGACTTGATGGATATGATCAGAGATTCAAGGAAATAAAAGCTATTTTTTAAAAATAAAGTACACGGCTAAGATTAGAAACACAAATCCTATCAAATGATTAGTACGGAAAGTTTCTGTCTTGAAAGCAAATAATGTAAACCCTGTAAATACTATCAATGTAATAACCTCTTGTATTACCTTGAGCTGCCAGAGATTATATGGACCGCCATTGCCAACATAACCCATTTTATTGGCAGGTACTTGAAAACAATATTCAAAAAACGCCAAACCCCAACTTATTAGAATGATTGATATCAACCCTAATTTTGCTGTCCATTTCCATTCCCCAAATTTTAGATGGCCGTACCATGCCAAAGTCATAAACACATTAGAAATCACTAGTAACCCTATGGTATAAAACTGCTTCATCTATTTTGTTTTTAATGCAAATGTACAAGCTTATTACAGAAATTTATTAACTTTTAGAGACCTAAAGCTATCTATTCACGATTGCCAATAACAATTATATTTATAAAATAGACGTTAAATTACTCAAGTTTGAACGTGAAAACCGACCAATGTGTATCGGTCGTAAACCATCGACATACCTAACAGTCTCACCACCGCATTACTACAATACCGTAACCGTTCCATATTTCTGCACGACACCCTCATCTGTAAAGATTGAGAGTAGATAGACATACACGCCTGAACCTACTTTTGAGCTGCTTGGCTGCCATGCTTTGGTTGGGTCGCCGCCTTTGATCTTTTTGGCGTTATGGATGAGATTGCCCCATCGGTCGTAGATGGACATGTCGTAGGTGATGCCTTCGGTTTTTAAGTAAAACAAGGCGTTTAGTGGGTCTGTCGGTTGCAATGAGACGATATTGGGTAGAACTAAGATAGAAGATGGTATCTCCGCATCGATGGAGAGTATTTTTGAGACGGTGCAGCCGTATTCATCTTTGAAAGTAATGCTGTACACTCTGTCGCCATTGATGGATACTGCAATGCTATCTGTGATCCAATCGATATCGGAAGGTGGACTGAACGTGATGGTGTCTATACTGCCACCTAATGATTGGTAGGCGATGGAGATGATTTGGCCTAGGACGCCTCTGATCGTCGATGGTAGGCTTACTTCGAGGTCACTTGTATTGGTGAGCGTGATGCTGTCTTGGGTCTCGCAACCGTTAGTATCGGTGAGTGTTATTTTGTAGTTGTCTGCAGGAAGATTTTCTCTGCTTTGGGTGATGATACCATTGATCGATGTGGTAAAAGGCAGGTCAGGCAAGTCATTGATGATGGAGATGTTACCATTGTTCTGCCCACACGATGGATCAGTGGATTCTATAGTGTATTGTATAGGTAGGTACGTCTTAATCTCAAAAGGGAATGTGCGGATACATCCACGATCGTCTGTGGCCTGAAGGAAATGAGTGCCTGCTCCAAACTCTGTTGTAGGTGATTGCGCACCATTGCTCCATATCAAACCACTAAAAGAAGAAGCATCGATAGTTGCTTCGGTATTGAGATCTTTGCAAACGACCGTATCTTGTAGTAAAACGCCTGCAATGGAGCTTTGATATATTCTATACACCATCTGCACTACGGTGTCGCAACCTGTAGGGCTTGACTTAGTAAGGCTGATTGTATCGCCTATTTGATAGGTTTTGTTGTTTACGATTATGGGCGTATTATCGCAGGTCGTTGTGTCTCTGCTGATACTTGGCGCGACAAGTTTATTTAGGGTGAGAGTCAGCAAGGTATCGCAACCACTTGTGGCGACCAAGCTGTCTATGATAATGTCGCCTGCTCGATATAATTGTCCCTGATAGTCGTATATTTCGCCTTCACAGATATCTATCGAGGTGGCTCTGGGTATTTTGTTATATGATCGGGATATGGTGATCGAGTCTGTGATGACACATCCATCTGATGTGGTGACGGATACGACATATTGTCCAGGAGTATTGAGTGTTCTATTGGCTTGTGTATTGCCATCGCTCCATAATACTTCATCACCTGTGATGGTCGGGATGATGACGGTATGGCTTTCTGCACGGCAGATGGAGATATTGGGGCCTAGGTCTAGGGTGCGGAGAGGAAGCCTATCGATCAGGACTGTGGCTGTATCTCGACCACAATCGCTGCTTTCCACGATATAATGATATGTAGTCGCAATATCTATGGCAGAATTATAACTATCCGAATTAGCAAATGGTGGTGACCAATAGCCGCCCGACTGACCTCCTATGCGCTGCGAGAAACCATCTATCTGCGTGGATGCACAGATGACGATGGAAGTGTCTCTGCCTGCATAAGCTTCGACTCCAAGACGGATAAATGTTTGTGCTTGATTGCTCTTTATGGCATTGTAAGCTATAAAAGTAATCGTACGTAAACCTGGTGATGGTGAAGCATTAGTATTGCTATACTGAATGGCTCGTAGTGCCGCTAACCAAGCAGCATCAGATCGATCTCCTGTGAGCGTGAGTCGATATCTGCCATTGGTGAAAGTCAAAGTAGCATTGGCCACATTATTGCTAAATGCGAGTGCTTCTGATGCACCATCTAGATCACCTGATAACATTATGATGATACTATCGAGATCAGCAGATGTATGGAGATAGACATCGCTATCCACGATATGCGTAGATTTGGCATCTGCACAAAGTATCGCATCATTGCGAAAATCATAAGGAAATTCACCACTGCTATTGTCTCTATCCAGGTCGAATAGGAGATCACACTCGGGGTCGGATGCTAGGAATTCTGATGAGGAAGTGGCACCTAAACTGCTTCCATTTTCAAAAGGTGTTAAATTACACAATAAATTACCAGTACCTAAAGAGATATTTATGTCAATTATTCCCCCAATTATATTACCGTTTATATCTAACATTCCTCCACCAAGACCTATTAGTTGGGTACTATCACAATCATATGGAATTGCAACCAAGCCTTGAAATCCAATGTCATTAAAAATCAAAACGGAATTTTCTGGTTCTTCAATATTTATTCTAAACAAGCCATTAGCTCCTGTATTACTATCATATGTTAATGTTGTGTATAAGCCACCATTGTAAAAAATAAAATCACATGTGCATTCACCGCCTGGTAAATTTCCATATAGTTTAAATGCCCCTGTTTTGGTATCATACGAGTAAAACTCTCTCAGCCCAAAATATAAAATTCCATCTTTGTCACATACTAATCCATTTGAAAAGTAAGGAAATGAATCAACTAAATTAGGAGTGCAGCTTTCAAAATTTAAACTATAAAGTTTTGTTCCACCTGAATTTTCGAAGTATGCAGATATTCCATACAATGTTCCATCCGGATGAAATGCAATATCCGTAAAACCAAATCCTGGAATATAGCATACAGCATCTTTTTGGCAAGTAGAAATGTCATATTTATATATCCAATCTTGTTCTGATACATATACATCTTGCGATTGAGTCTCTAGTGATATCGACACTAAAAATAAAATACATGCTTTAAGAATTTGCTGCCTCATCCATCTATTTATTAGAGATTGATTAAAATTGGAAGAACGATACAGAAACACTATCATTTAGTATTTCTGTATCGTATCAGTTATCCAATTATCTTATAAATTTTATTGACTTTGGTGCTAAACCATTTTTTGTCACAGTTAAAATGTACATGCCCGGCATAAATTGTAAGTTAGAGCTGAAATGATTTATTCCTTCATTTAGACTTATGTTTCTGCTTTCCAGTATTTTACCAGTGATATCCGAAACAGTTATCGAAGCATGAGATGGATCAGGTGAATTTATTGTTGCAGCCAAATTTTCAGTATTCAACATTGTTATATCCATAGACGATTTTACAATATTACGAATTTCCAAATTAAAGTCCACTTCAAATGTTTCACTAGAAAAATGTGCTACTTCATTAAAATTATCAATCCATGCAACTACATCATTTAAATTTGCATCTTTTTTTAGCCTAATTTCAATATTCATAATATCTCCTACCGAATATAGAGGATATTCTCCATCTAAATCATAATAATCTAGTATTACGAGGTTTCCAGATTCTTTGTCATAGTGCCATTTAGGATTAAATCCATTTTGAAACTCAATCTTTTCTATGACGCTAATTTCATTGGGCAATTGTAATCCAAACTGTATAGAACCTAACGTATCTGGTCTTTGGTCTAAAGCCACAGCTAGTTGAACTTTGTCACCCTTTGAGATTAATGTATTTTGAATCTCTTTGGTTGATCTTGATTCAGTTACAAAATCAGAAGTTAGGGAATAAGCTAATGTTCCACAAATCGAACTATTATTTCCTGCCCCGCTTCCAGCGTTGCCTTTTATATCTCCATTTTTGATGGTGAAAAGCCTGAAGAAATCTGCAGAACTGTTAGTAATCTGATTTCTTGATAAATTAGCAAAAGTAATATTTTCTAATCCAAAAGCCCCATAAAGGCTAAACCATGGATTATTAATAAATGAAGTTAACTCATTATTTGGAACCCATGACCAGCTTTTACGACCAGTAGGTCCAAAGTCATTAGTAATTCCTAATATCAAGTTTTGGATGACTGTTCTATCATTATTTGTAATTGTAAAATTATTATCAACATCAGCTGCAGCAAAGTGCCAAGAATTAAATGCTCTTAATCCTTGTTGAAATTTTGAAATTTCTAAAAGATCAACTGATGTAACGCCATTTCTAAAATCTGCACCATCATTTGGTGTTGTAGGAGTGATTTGTATCGTGTTTACAGGTGAGTTATTTGTTACAGGCCATAAAATAGTATTAGCAGCAACGTTAATTAAACCTGAATATCCAGAACAATTTGTAGCAAGAGAAGGATTAGGAATTGGGTTCCAAGTCACATTATCAGTACGCAAAGTTCGAATGATGATGGAATGATTTGTAACTTGGTTTGATAAAAAATCTCTAAATACATTTCGACCTGTATTGATGTTGACTTGAGTAAATTGCCCCGACGCATTAAAACTAAAGGCACTCATGAATAATGTTAGGGTCACGCAAAATATGATTTGCCCCCCCCCCGTTTTGTTAAAGAATAAAATTTTGTGTTCATAATAATATGAATTAAATGGTTAAAAAATAAATAAAAAACGATGTGATCACTCGCCATATATATGATTAACCATTGTCAATATTTATTAAAGAAAATCGTACCTTTGCAGCCCTGCTAAGGATGGAAGGTCTGTACATACAGCGTAAGCGTATCC
>JBBRJL010000201.1:0-5598 GCA_038219375.1 Chitinophagales bacterium
AAGATATTCGCAACGTATGCAGAAAAACGGTGTGTCCCATTTTTGCACAAAGCCTAATTTAAAATTCCTTTTATCTCTCGATGGATAGAGTAAAACAAAAGGAATTTTTACGAGCGGCAATTTCATGATTAATCCCAGAAAATGATCAAAAAGCTTGTCTTAAATTATCCCTTATGTATCAATCACCTTTTTCTAATATATAGAGAAGTTGCACCTAAAAAACTAGCGGATTTAGTATCGTAAAGATGTCTCCAAGAAGACAAGAATGGAAACAATATTCGGTAAATACTATTTTCTTACCTGAATAGACTTATATTTACAATGTAATATTAAAAATACTTTAAACAGCAAACTTAGGGCATAAACTTTTATAAAAATTAGATAACTTTACAGTTAAAATTTACCATTATGAAGACATTAAATCCAAAATTATTAATCGCCCTGATTTTCTTTGCCTTTTGGAGTCAATCAGTGATAGCCCAGAATTTTCCCACCGTAGATGCTCGTAACGAATGGGTGGTAAATTATGTTGACCAAATTGTCCAATTCAAAGAAATTAGGGTGTACTCCTTTGTTGGGACAGATACTTTGATAAATGGAAAATTGTAGAAAGAAATGATCTACCGATCCGTCTCAGAGCCTGGAACATTCAAGTCTGCCAATGAATACTACAGACAAGACGGTGATAAAGTATATCTACGCCATGACACAGATGAAATACTATTAGCTGATTTTGCACTTTCAATTGGCGATACTTTAAATATGAATTATACGTCTTCTGCGGGTTCTCCACTCGTTATTGCAGCACGCGATACTATAAATGTGGTAGATGGAAGTCAACGTGTACAGTTAAAATATTACTGCGCAAATGATGATAACCCAGAAATTCCCAATGAAGGAGCTTGGCAGACGATGACAGAAGGTTTAGGGACTTTTGGCAATATGTTCACTCAGCTGCAATCTTGTTCTTTGTCTGATCCAAATTACTTTAGATACATAAGATGTTTTTATGAAAATGGAAGTTTGGTGTATAAACATGATAATATTGTAGATTGTCTGATTTCATCTACGTCAAATATCACCCAAAGTTCTGTCAAAATTTATCCAAATCCTGGGTTTGATGTCCTAAACATACAAAGTGAATTTGATATAAAGTCAATAGATTTTATGAATCTTAGTGGACAAATTGTACAACGAAATTCAAATATAGACGAAGGAAATGTTGAGATTAGTGCATTGCCAGTTGGTATTTACCTTCTTAAAATTACGTTAGATAACGATGAGATGGCATTTGTTAACTTCGTAAAGATGTAAGGTGTTCTACTGATTTGTTAACCTTAGCATCTTAGCTAAGCTTGGGATAGTGCAAACGTATTGATTGTGAGTGTTTAATAATATGTTTATAATCAAGCTAGAAGCTTTAACAAATGCTAGCTTAGCGGGGACGCTAAGCTAATCGAGTGAATCACTCCATCAACCCAATCCAAATGTTGCAATCAGAGATTACAACGCCAATAGGATGCATCGTTTCACAAATAAATTTATCACTTTTTGCGATTATATTAGTGTCATTATGACATATCTTATTAAATTTGCGACTTTTTACAATCATTGATCAACATTAAATTAGGATTATGATCTCTAAAACAGACATTTTCGGTTATACACCCAAAAAAGAATATTCCAAATCTGTAGCATACTTTTCTATGGAGTTTGCCATCGACCAGTCACTTAAGATATACAGTGGTGGACTCGGATTTTTAGCTGGTTCACATATGCGAAGTGCCTATGAGTTAAAACAAAACCTCGTAGGTGTGGGTATGTTGTGGAAATACGGCTATTACGATCAAATCAGAGCTACCAATGGTGCAATGAAAGGGGAATACGTACAGAAATATTATTCATTCCTTACCGATACCGGCATCGTTTTTCCAATAGAAGTACACAGTGCGACCGTATATGTCAAAGTATTCTTGCTAAAACCAGAAGTTTTTGAATCAGCACCTATCTTTTTGTTGTCAACTGACATAGACCAAAATGATTCTGTCTCTAGGACTATCACAAACAGACTTTACGACTCTAATGAAGCTACTAGAATAGCACAGTCTATCGTATTGGGTATTGGTGGTGCAAAGTTGTTGGATATACTTAATATGGGTACTGAGATCTACCATATGAATGAAGGTCATGCCTTGCCATTAAGCTTCTATTTGTACTCCAAATACAAATCAATGGCTGAAGTTCAGAAAAGAGTGGTTTTTACGACACATACACCTGAAGTGGCTGGAAATGAAGAACATGATTTTAACCTATTGAGCAAGATGTCTTTTTTTAATGGTATTCCAGATGAAGAAGTCAGAAAAATACTCAAGGTAGAAGGTCAGCGACTCAATTATACTTTAAGTGCACTACGTTTTGCAAAAATAGCAAATGGTGTATCCAAAATGCACGGTGAAGTAGCTAGAGAAATGTGGTCTGGTTTTGAAGGTATCTGCGAAATTACTTCTGTCACCAATTCACAAAATAAAAAATATTGGAAAGATGATTTGTTAGATGAAGCTTATGAGAATAATGACGATAAAGCGCTTCTAGCTCGTAAAAAACAAATGAAAAGAGACCTTTTCAAGATAGTGGCTGACCAAACTGGAAAAGTATTTGACGAAAATGTTCTGACACTTGTATGGGCGAGAAGATATGCGGGTTACAAAAGAGCAGATATGATCACTGCCGATGCTGCAAGATTTAAGAAGTTGTTGGACAATAAAGATTATCCTATTCAAATTATCTGGGCTGGTAAACCTTATCCAGAAGATTATGGTGCAATAGATACCTTCAATGGTCTTTTCTGGAAAACACTCAATAATCCGAATTGTGCTGTATTGACGGGATACGAACTCGCACTTTCAGCTGCTGTGAAAAAAGGTTCTGATGTATGGCTCAATAATCCAAAATTGTACAGAGAAGCTTCAGGCACAAGTGGCATGACCGCTGCTATGAATGGTTCTGTCAATTTTTCTATTCCCGACGGATGGATTCCTGAATTTTCTAAACATGGTATCAATAGTTTCCTTATCGAGCCAGCAGATAGAAATATCCCTGAGACACAACAGAATATCATTGAATGCGATAGATTATTGGATGTACTAGAAAGCGAAATTTTACCAACTTACTATAACAAACCTAAAAAATGGGCTGAAATAGTTAAAAATGGTATGAAAGATGTCGCTCCTGCATTTGAGTCGGGAAGAATGGCTAAAGAGTATTATGTAAGACTGTTTAATGCCGAAGTTAAAAAACACGAATACGCTTAAATAATTTAATGCTTCTATCTATCAGAAGTCATATCAGTATAAAAAATCTTTATCACTTTTTTGGTGGTAAAAATTTTTTTTACACAAATTTATATTGGACTATTTTATAAATACAATTGGTATTACCTCATGCCTTCACACAAATCTTGCAATACCGTATTGCCAGGACATAGCTCTTTTTCACTTAACTGATTGAGTGGGACTTCGGTCGTATGGAGTAAATTGTTTAGTTCGATGCTCTGCGTATCTAAATATAAAAGTCCTGTTAGTATTTCTTTCTTTACTCTAGCTTTATTGAGTGCTACTATGATGGATAACTTATCTTCAGGATCCCACTCGGGAGATAATTTATTTAGGGAGATCACAGACCCGTCGTGCATTTCTATATGTTTGATTTTGGTATGATCGTAATCTGTAAAGATGGTCTCTTTGATAGGTACAAAGTCGACTTTTGACAATGCTTCGTTGTGTTCCCTTACATAATCATATGACTTGGTAGACCCCGGATTGTTGTTAAAAGTGACACAAGGAGAAATAACATTTATAAGGGCAAAACCTGAGTGTGAAAGCCCTGCCTTGATGAGTGGAATCAGCTGCGTTTTGTCACCACTAAAACTCTGAGCTACAAATGTTGCACCAAGTTCGATAGCAAGTCCACACAAATCTATCCCTTCAAACATGTTGGCCTGACCACCTTTGGATATCGAACCATGATCAGCTGTCGCAGAATCCTGACCTTTTGTGAGACCATAACAACCATTATTCATCACAATATAAGTCATATTCAAATTCCTACGAATGACGTGGGCAAATTGTCCCATTCCTATAGATGCCGTGTCTCCATCACCGGATACGCCTAGATAGACCAAGTCTCTATTTGCAAGGTTTGCACCCGTAGCGACAGAAGGCATACGTCCATGTACAGAGTTGAACCCATGAGAATTGCTAAGAAAATAAGCAGGTGTTTTGGAAGAGCATCCTATTCCCGAAAGTTTCGCTACCTTATGTGGTTCGATGTCCAACTCGAAGCATGCTTCTACAATTGCGGCACTTATGGAGTCGTGTCCACAACCTGCACATAAGGTCGATAGTGCGCCTTCGTAGTCTTTGCGATTATACCCCAATGCATTTTTCGGAAGGAGTGGATGTTGGAATTTGGGTCTGATATAAGTCATAAATGTTCGTTTTAAGCAGTAATGGTTTCTGATTGATTTATTTGTTGGATGATAAAGTCAGCGGTAATGGGTGTGCCGTCAAAATTAAGGATTTTAATCAATTTTTTAGGATTAATGTCCAACTCATTTATTAATAAGGCCCTCATTTGAGCATCTCTATTTTGTTCAATGACGTACACTTTGTCATGGCTATCTATAAAATCACCTACATCCTGATGGAAAGGAAAAGATTTAATACGCATGGCATCCGTTTTTCGACCATTTTCTGCCAAAATATCCAAAGCTTCTTCTGCGGCATATCTGGTTGTCCCAAAAAATATAATTCCGGTATCTGATCGATTATCATGGTGATAGAAATCAGGACGAGGCACTAAGTTTTTTGCTGTTTCAAACTTCTTTAGTAACCTATTCATGATCCTTACGTAAGTGTCTGAATCTTCGGAATAATTTGCTTTTTCATCATGTGACGAGCCCCGGGTGAAGTAAGATCCTTTAGTGGGGTGAGTGCCAGGAATGGTTCTGTAAGGTATTCCGTCTCCGTCCTCATCGGTATATCTGCCCCATGATTTTGCGGCTTCGAGTTCTGATTCATTTAGTACTTTACCACGTAGATACTTACGGTTATCATCCCAGTGAAAAGGAGGTGACATATGGTCATTCATACCTAAGTCAAGGTCTGTAAGCATGATGACAGGTGTCTGAAGGGATTCTGCCAAGTCAAATGATTCTGCCATCATGTCAAAACATTCTTTGGGTGTAGAAGGTATCAACAAAACATGTTTGGTGTCCCCGTGAGATGCATATGCGGCTGACAAGATGTCTGATTGTTGGGACCGTGTAGGCATACCTGTCGAAGGACCCGCTCGCTGTACATCTACCAATACTACTGGAATTTCAGCATAATAAGCCAAACCCAGAAATTCATTCATGAGAGATAATCCAGGTCCACTTGTAGCTGTAAATGATCTCGCACCATTCCAATTGGCACCTATCGACATTCCGATAGCAGCGAGTTCGTCTTCTGCTTGAACGATAGAAAAATTATTTTTACCCGTCTCAGGATCTACCCTTAGCTTCTTAGCATAATCTTCAAATGCACTGACCAATGAGGT
>JBBRJL010000202.1:0-5578 GCA_038219375.1 Chitinophagales bacterium
TCGCACCCAACCAATCTATTAGCAAACTGGCATAGACAGATCTAAAATCAAACTGCATAGGGACGCCTTCTTGTGCTGCCACATTCATATTAATCTCGGGATTATCACCATAGACACCTTGGTTGACACAATTTCCAAAAACGATCAATGGAGCGGCTGTACCGTGGTCTGTACCAAAACTATTATTAGCTCTGATCTGACGTCCGAACTCTGAAAATGTCATACCTACTACCCTTTCCTGAACACCCAAAGCAGCACAATCATCCATAAAAGCAGCTACAGCATCCGATACATTAGCCAATAATGTCGCATGATCACCATTTACGGGGTCGTCTATCATTACTTGATTGGCGTGGGTATCAAAGCCACCTAGAGAAACAACATAAATTTTGGTCTTAAGACCACCGGAAATAAGATTGGCTACCACTTTCAATTGATCGGCAAGTCTATTTTCTACAGGATAAGTCGCTAAATTATTACCTTTTTCAAATGAATCCAAGACATTTACAGCATAAGCATTAGATTGTTTGATGGTCGTTTTTATAAAATCAAGTTCTAAGCCATAACATGAATTATCATTGGTGGCGGCAACGGTCTCTTCTACAAGTTTTACGGTAGTTTCGTTGACCAAAGAATAACTAAAATTACCTATCGGACCTTGACAAGTCTCTGATAATACGGCACCTAGAGTGATGGCGAACGGATCGGGATTGTCCTGATTTGGATAACCTACTGGATATCCTGTATACTTCTGATCTAAGTATCTTCCTATCCATCCGGTAGCTAAAAACTCATCGGATGCAGATGCCGAAGTCCAAATATCTGTAGATCTAAAGTGAGATCGGTTTTGATTTGGGTAACCTACGGATTGCACCACAGCCATTTTTCCTTCATTATAAAGACGGTGGAGACCTGTCATAGATGGATGCAAAGCCGTTTTATCTACCATTTTCAATAATGAAGATTCTGGCAGTAAGAGCGAAGGTCTTACCGCACTCAATCCTTGGTATTGATCTACAGGAATCACCATATTCAAGCCATCGTTCCCACCATTTAGTTGAATGATTACCAATACCTTATCGTCATCATTATTTATAAGGTTGAATAACGAAGATTTTGAAAAAGCGGATACTTCCAGTCCACCCAAAAATATAGGAAGTGACATCAATGAACCTGACTGTAAAAATTGTCTGCGTTTCATCTTTTTATTTTTATTTTATTACGATTGTATAATTGGTTAACTCAAATGATATTCTGACATACGCATCATATATACGAGCAAACTTCTGACCCGAGTCAATACAGCTTGTCGTTTACCAACATTACTGGGATCGTTTTTGTATGCATTGTACACATCGACCCATGATTGCTCATTGCCGCCAAGTAAAAATATACTTTTGAGCGTTGTCCGTTGATTTTCAGCGACAGGTTTTGAATAGACCATAACGCCAAAGGATTGAACCACTTCATCTACAAGTGTTGGATTTTCAAATTTATTTAAAGTAATAAACGGATCAATCTGAAAACGGTAATCTCCGAAAGCGATACCAACCGACGCAATTCCATCATTATAGGACTGTCTGAATGGCAATGATGTTGCATTAAGCCACAGTCGATAATAAGATGGCTTTTGATAATAAGCTTGCCATCCAGCTACTGAAGGCGCTTGAAAAATAGCCATTTGCAATACAAAAGTAGATTGATATATAGTATTCAGAACGCGTTGTTTAAGTGCTGCATTTGAAGGCAAGACAATACCAAATTGGTTGATAGGATTGATAAGGAAGTCAATTGGGTTTTTGATTAATCCACCTATGATACATTCATCATAAAAATAGGCGCAAGACAAAAGTGCTTTTATAGCAGGTACAAGGTTGTAATCGTTTGCTCGGATAATTTCTGCCATAGGCACAATAACTTGAGATTCTATATCATCATCAATTTCGGAATATACAAACCATCGATATAGTTTTCTCGAAATAAATAAGGCCACTTCTTCTCTCGTAAATATAATATCTATCAGATTTTTATATTCCTGATCACCTGCATTATTGATGACTACACTACCAAATCGGTGCGAAAGCACTTTATTGCTAGTATCGTGTCGATTTAATCGGTATTCTGACCTAATTGGCAGATTGGTTCTTATATCAATCCATCCTGTGAGGCATTTTGCAACTTCTTTGACATCTTCTTCTGTAAATGTGGTATAATCTCCCGGACCAGCTTGTTCTCCTTTACCAAGCGTAAATAACTCCATCAATTCACGAGCATAATTTTCATTGGGCGCTTGACGGGTATTATCTCTTCCATTCAGATAATTAAGCATTGCTGGGTCGATTGTGATATCTTTTGTCAGTTGCTTAAAGTTGCCCAAAGCCTCTGACCTTAATAAAGCAATATATTTGTAGGTAAACCTAGGGTCATTGATATCAGCAATAACAAAATGGTTGTGCCAAAAAAGCGTCATTTTTTCACGGATATTTGGCTGAGCACTTAGCATCAATTCAAGAGACCACGCTCGTAGTGACGCAGTTCTGTACCCATTTACATTACCAGTAGACCCCTTATCTACCCACGTCTCGCCAATGGGAACATCGGGATCAAGATCATAATTGATATTGATAGGAACTGGTGGAGCAGGCAATACTTCAAAAAGTTTTTCAATACATTGATCTATTGTCAACTTTCCGAAAGCATTTATCGTTTCCAAATTTGCACCGAAAGTCGTTCGTCTGAGCAAATGTGCTGCGAGATGTGGCGACCAAGAACCTGAGTATTTGTCAAAAAGTGCCATATATTTGTTTTTATTTTTGTAATAAACTGAAAACTGTTTTTAGACCATTAAAATAAAAAAGGTTCAATCTATTTGGTTAAAAATTTGATAAAATTCCGAACACATTTAATAAAGACAACAAAGTAGCGTTTGTACTCAACTTTTTAATAAAAATTTAATCAAGATTACAAATTATAGCGTAATGTTTAAAAAAAGGTATTACAACCACTTTAATGGGATGTTAGTTTCTGTAATAAAGCACAGGTCGTCTCACGCTAAAGATGTGACGGTCTCTTTAGAGAATGAGGGTAGCGGACTGTAAATATTACCTTTCTTTCCCCGCCCACTCCTGCCATCTTCATTAACTAATATTTCCATTAAAATTGCATTGGACCTCAAAAAAATATGATTTGTCCACAAATATGGGGTTCTTATCTTATTCTCAAAACATTGTCTTACATTTTTACATTTATATTTAGTCAATTAATTAAAACAATTTTTCATTAATCAACTGAATGACTTTACTGTCAAAAACATTCTGTAAAAAACACCTTCTTCAAGGTTCATCTTCTTTGGACCAGAGATATGATATCGAGCTCTTTGACTCAATTAATGGTGTAGAAGAAGCTTGGTCAGTGATTTCTTCGGCGCATGATATTTTTTATAGTGCTGAATTCCTAAGGTGCGTGGAGACTTATCCTGCATCAGGCATCAAACCATATTATGGAATTGTCAGAGATAATAACGAACCTGTAGGCATTATATACTTCCAATCAAAATCCGTAAAACTTAAAGAAAATCTACGGCAATCAAAAAATGATGCGAAGTCTACCCTATCCATACTGTCTTCGCCTATTAAACGAGCTGTAGTAAATGCCATAAATTTCGAAACCATCATATGTGGAAATTTACTCCTTACTGGAAAATATGGATTTTATTTTAAAGATAGTGTTCCAAGGAATGACCAATTTAATATCGTCAGAAAGGCAATAGACAAGCTGGAAGATTATCTCAATAATCTGGGCATAAAACCAGGGCTTATCTTAGTCAAGGATTTTTTCAGTCAAGATATTCCTATTTCGGTAGAAAATCAGGCAGATTATACAAAGTTTACGGTACAACCAAAGATGATCTTAAACTTAGACCCAAAATGGAAAACATTTGATGATTATCTCGAAGATATGAAGTCGAAATATAGGGTACGGGCAAGAAAGGCAATGCAAAAGTCAGCAAACATTACAAAAGTGGTCTTCCATGACGAACAGATAGCCGAGCACAGAAAAACAATTCATAAATTATATAAAAACGTATCTGACCAAGCAGATTTTAATGCTTTCATTTTACATGACCAATATTTTGAAAAACTCAAAGATGCACTTGGGGACAAGATGACTTTTACCACTTACTGGATTGATGAAAAGATGGTCGCATTTTTTACAAGTATCAAAAACTATGATGTACTCGATGCCCACTTTCTAGGTTACGACCCAAGTTACTTACAAGAAAATCAGTTGTATCTCAATATGTTATACGATTTAGTAAGGGAAGGTATCGATAAAAAAGTAGCCCAAATAGACATGTCGAGAACAGCGATAGAGATCAAGTCAACCGCAGGAGCTATTCCTTATGACATGTTTTTGTATCTCAAACATACCAATGGCATGCTGAATAAAACAGTGGATTTTGTTCTAGGACTTATCAAACCTGAAGAAAAATATGTGATTCGTAGTCCATTTCGGGATGAATGATGGTACACCTTTCACTAACGCTATTTTTATTTATAGTGCTGATAATAATTATCTTTGAACTTCAGTTTTAAAGAAAAACTATATCTTTACATTCAAATAACATGAACATGCTAGATCAGGCCATCATAAATCTGTACGACGAATACACGCATAAGCCATTAAGCAGGTTAGAATTCATCCAAAAACTAACTATGCTTGCAGGTAGTTTGTCTGCTGCCATGTCCATTCTGCCACTATTGGAATCAAATTATACCCAGACTGTATTACATGAATTTGTAGATCTTTATACAGAGCGTATCAATTACCCTGGCGTCCAAGGGGAGATGAAAGCTTATGTTGCAAGGCCAAAAGATGATGAGCCCTACCCTACGATCATAGTCATCCATGAGAATAGAGGATTGACGCCTCATATAGAAGATGTGGCCCGAAGGGTTGCCTTAGCAGGATTTCTGGCTATTGCACCCAATGCATTGGCTCCTGTAGGAGAGGTAAGTGATGAGGATGAAGCACGAAAAAAGTTTGCAGAACTGAAACCTGAAGATAATGAACAGAATTTCATTCGAGTATTTGATTACTTGAAAACTCGGAAAGATAGTAATGGAAATTATGGCTGTGTAGGATTTTGTTGGGGAGGCGCTATGGCAAATTATCTGGCTGCCAATGTACTCGAACTAAGGGCCGCAGTAGCTTTTTATGGCATACAAGGAAAGTTAGCGCAAGTACCACAAATAAAAGCGGCATTGCAACTTCACTATGCTGAAAATGACGAAAGAGTTAATGCTGGCCTAGGAACTTATGAAGAAGCCCTGAAAACAAATAATATCAATTACGAGCAATATATGTATCCCGGCGTCCAACATGCTTTTCATAATGATACTTCCACAGCGAGATATAATGCATCGGCAGCAAATCTGGCTTGGGATAGGACGATAGATTTTTTTAAAAAATATGTGCTGTAATTAAGTCCACTCCGAAAAAACCAATTGGTTGATAATCAGCTGTCTTTTACCCTTTATCCGATGCCCGACGACCCCTGACAACCCCCGGCCCCTGA
>JBBRJL010000203.1:0-5574 GCA_038219375.1 Chitinophagales bacterium
GATCCAACGGAAGATGTGTTTTTGGGACAGACCGTGCAGCGTATCATGAAGTCTTATCTGTAATTAAAAAAAGGGATATCTATTTTAAAAATAATCTAGTAGGCTTAGCTGTGTTTTAGTGACGTTTCTTTCTCATCAGGATGGACGGTATTCTAGGTGGCAGCGGCATATACTAAAGTTATCTTATATCGAAATCTTTCTGGTTTAAATTATGTTACCCTAGATGTTATGAATGTTTTGGAAAAAAGGTAATTACAATTATCAATAAAGATATGATGTAAATAACCTTGAAGCAAATAACAATAATGATATAAAGTGCCTGTAGCAGAGAAACAAATAATTTCAGATTCAACAACCCCTACATTGGTACTCCTTTTTCGGGAATTAATAATTATAAAATCAGATAAAATAAAAATTTAAAATGCGTAGATTACCAGTTTATTTACTTCTGGACACATCAGGTTCGATGAGTGGTGAACCCATAGAAGCTGTAAAAAATGGCGTTCAAGTTATGATCAGTACATTAAGGCAAAACCCTCAAGCCATCGAAACAGCATATTTAAGTGTCATAACTTTTGATAGTGCGGCACAACAAATCATACCGCTGACTGATCTCGCAACATTTCAAATGGTAGATTTGAGAGCATCTGGAACTACCGCTCTAGGTGCTGCTTTATCTTTGGTTGCAGAAAGAATTGATAATGAAGTAATGAGTACTACACTAGAGCGCAAAGGTGACTGGAAACCTTTGGTATTTATCATGACTGACGGTATACCGACAGATGACTGGAGACAAGGATTGGCTGCGTTTAGCAAAAAAAAGACAGCTTTTACAGTAGCGTGTGCAGCAGGTAGTGGTGTAGATACAAGCATACTCAAGCAAATCACAGAGAATGTGGTCAGTCTAGACACAGCAGATAGCAGCAGTATTTCTAAGTTTTTCACTTGGGTGACTGCTTCCATAGGAGTTACATCCACAAAGATAGAAGATAGTGGCAAAGAAATAGGTAGTCTTAGTGAATTGCCGCCACCACCTTCAGAAATCAATATTGTAGTATGAGACGGCTACCCGTATATTTTTTGCTAGACACATCAGGCTCTATGTATGGAGAACCCATAGAAGCACTCAATAATGCTTTGAGTGGTATGATCAATACATTGCGCACCGATGCGCAGGCTCTTGATTCATTATGGATATCTATCATTACTTTTGATAGAGAAGTAAAGGAAATCGTACCACTCACTGAGTTGGCATCTTTTCAGTTACCTTCTATTTCTTGCCCACAAAGCGGCCCTACTCATACGGGTCTTGCACTGGAGATGCTTCACAAAAAGGTCAAGTCTGAAATCATTTTGGGAACTGCCAATCAAAAAGGCGACTGGAAACCTTTGTTATTTCTATTTACAGATGGAAAACCATCAGATATTATGCTTTATCGGGAAATGATACCCCAAATAAAATCCATAAATTTTGGGTCTATTATAGCATGTGCTGCTGGACATCTGGCAGATGACAGCTTATTGAAAGAATTGACGGATAATGTGGTACATTTAGATTCTGCTGACAGTGCTACTTTAAAAACATTTTTCAAATGGGTATCGGAAACCATAGAGCAGGGCAATAAAAGTCAAGGTACAGGGGAGACAGTAGCACTACCTCCACCTCCAAGTGAAATCACCATTGTAATATAACAAAGTATGCTATTTCTGTTTTTAAAAATATTTATTAATATATTGATAATTGGTTTGTTTCTCTATGGAAAGTTACTTCCACATAAAGACAAGCTCATTCACCCATTCAAAAGGTATTTTGAGTTTTTCGAAAAAATATTTTTACCGCTATTTGATTTAATCAAAAGTAAATTCAAGCCATTCCAAGTAGGCGTTGGACTCGCTGTGGATATGACTCAAATATTTATTTTAATACTTTTATTATTAATTAATTACTTTATTTGAAAAATTTGTGCGCATGAGACGATTACCCATTTATTTTTTGATTGATATTTCAGAATCTATGGTTGGAGAACAAATTCAACAAGTAGAAGAAGGTATTGCCATGATCATAAAAGAACTCAAAATGGACCCACATGCTTTAGAAACGGTATGGTTATCTATCATAGTTTTTGCTGGAGCTGCCAAAACGCTAGTCCCATTACAAGAAATTGTGAGTTTTTATCCACCAAGATTTCCTATAGGGAGCGGAACTTCGTTGTCAAATGGATTAGGGCACTTAATGTTTGAGCTTCGTAGGAACATCAAAAGAACTACCATGGAGCAAAAAGGGGATTGGAAGCCACTGATTTTTTTATTTACGGATGGTGTACCCACAGATGACACCACAATGGCGATCAAAGAATGGAAGCAAAACTGGCAAAACACTTCCAATCTAGTGGCTATTTCATTTGGAGAAGATGCAGATGCTAAGTTATTGGGCGAACTGACAGAAAATGTTCTGATGTTCAAAAATACAACAGCATCATCCTACAAAGAATTTTTTAAATGGATCACATCGTCTATCAAAAGTACAAGTGAAAGCATTGATAAAAAATCAAATGATTTTGATCTTACAAAACTAGACACGGATACTATTGCAAAAATCGATTTGTCAAAGTTACCTCCTAAGCGTAATTATGTAGATAACAACTTCGTAGTACTTTCTGCAAAGTGTCAAAATAGCAAACGCCCTTACCTCATGAAATATAGATCTATGCTGAGTCCGTCGATGATGGAAGGATTTGCCACTAGACAATTCAGGTTAGTTGGGGCTTTTCAGGTAGATAATACCTATTTTGAGCTAAGTGGGGAAAATACATTTACAAAAAAAATTAATACTTCTGAACTAATGGGTGCGCCTACTTGTCCATGTTGTGGCAATCAATTTGCCTTTGCTATGTGTGTGTGTGGCAACATTCACTGTATAGGTGACGAAAAAATAAGTACGTGTCCATGGTGCAGCAATAGCGGTCAATATGGCATGAGTGAAGGAGGTGGTTTTGATGTAAACAGGACCCAAGGATAAATTTATGCTTCATACTTATATAAAATCCTTACTTTCGTCTTCTAATATTGAATTTTCAGAATCAAAAGAATCTACATTAGATCAATTTGTTGTAGATTTTAAAGATGAAATTGATCATGTATTACAAATTAATAAAAATCTAGTGGATAAATTTCAGATAAGAAGTAAAATAAAAGATATCACAGAACAATGGGTATCCTTGCCCAACGCAACTGTAGATAAAGCATATCAACACAAAATAGATATTATAAGTTTGGGTTGGGATACTATGGTCTTTACATCTATGGAAGGATTGGATGAATTGGGTATGGTATATGACAACGAAACGGAAACCATATCAGGTACACCAAATTTTTCTGGTGATCACAAAGTCAGTTTTTCGTATAGACTACTGGGAGAATCTGATAATGCAATCAACCAAAAAATCCTTAATTTTATTGTAAATCCTAATCCAAGGTCTCTTTGGAAAAATATTGAAAGTAATCAGAATGATATTTATTGGAAACCTGACGATACTTCAGAAAATCAAAATTTGGGAAATAGACAAATAGTAGTTGCATCAAAAAGAGGGAGATCTCATGCCAATGTTGGATCCTTTAGAGATGATGATTTTGGATTTAAGCATTTTCCTGACACAGGATGGAGTATTATATGTGTTGCAGATGGCGCAGGAAGCGCCACAATGGCACGCAAAGGTTCTAAAATTGCATGTCAATCCGTCATATCATACGTTGAAGATCACTTTAAGGGAGAAAAGTTGGATGAGTTTGACCAAGTCCTGGCTCAACATCATAATGAAGCTACTGATGCAACCACTAAGTATATAAGTACGTTTGTGTACGAAAACTTATCAAAGATGGCCTACTTTGCCCACAAAAAAATAGAAGAACAGGCAGTCAAATCTGAGAAGTCTATCAAGGACTATCATACGACGTTGATCTTTACACTTTTAAAAAAATATACGTTTGGGTATGCAGTTCTCACTTTTGGAGTTGGAGATTGTCCTATTGCATTGTTGAATAAAGATTTGTCAGAAATCAAACTGATGAATTGGCTGGACGTGGGAGAGTTTGGAGGTGGCACTCGATTTGTGACTATGCCTGAGATTTTCAGTAGTGATAAGTTTGTAAGTCGATTTAGATTTAAATTGGTAGATGATTTTTCTTACCTCATGTTGATGACAGATGGTATTTATGACCCTAAATTTGTTGTAGAAGCCAATCTTGAAAAAATAGAAAAGTGGAAAGAATTTCTAGCCGACTTACAGGGAAACAACGAAGAGCGTAATGTGGTAGATTTGAATCCTGAAAATGTAGATGTAGCAAACCAATTGTCAACTTGGATGGATTTCTGGAGCTCTGGTAATCACGATGACAGAACATTAGCTATCATTTATTAAAAAATTGATTATGTCAAATATCGTCACAGTAAAGTCAATCATAGGTAGTGCCACTTATCAATACGTACAAGGTGAGCCCAAAAAAGGAGGTGTAAAGGATGTTTATTTTTCACCTGATAGGAAATATGTTGTAGCCATATTCAGAGATAAACAAGATTTTAATCAAAAAGAGAGGTTGATTAAAATTACGGATAAGTACCGCAAACAAATCCAAGATAAAGATGCTGGTGATTATTATTTGAATGAAATATTCAGGTGGCCAACAGACGTCATTGAGCAAAATGGCAAAATAGGTATCATTGTACCTATTTACAATAGTAAGTTTTTCTTTTCAAAAGGGTACAGTTCAAGTGATCTTATAAAAGGAGAGGAAAAAAATGGAAAGTGGTTTGCTGCTGGAAAATTTCGAAATAAGCAGTTTCCTTTGAGTTTGGACGCTTCGGAGCTTGGTAATTGGCTGAATTATTTTCAAATTTGTGTTAATCTCGCCAGAGGTGTCAAAAAGATGCATCAAATGGGTCTATCACATTCCGATCTTTCTTATAATAACGTACTCGTAGATCCTGTGACCAAATCTGCTTGTATGATAGATTTGGACGGGTTGGTTGTGCCTGGAGTTTTTGCAGCAGAAGTGATAGGCACAGCAGATTTTATAGCACCTGAAGTTCTTGCGACAAAACATTTGAGCAAAACAGATCCTAACAGAAAATTGCCCAATAGACTCACTGATCTACATTCTTATGCTTGTTTAGTGTACATGTATTTGCTGCATAGGCACCCTCTCAAAGGTGGCAAAGTACATGACCTTGATACAGAAAAGGATGATTTGCTTAGTATGGGCGAAAAAGCACTTTTTATAGAACACCCTACAGATAAGTCCAATCGCCCTAAACTAAATCAAATATCTAAGTGGGACCAGTACTGGGCAGATGTAGATAAACTACCTTATACGATCACTGGACCCTATCTCAAGGAGATGTTTGACAATGCTTTTATAAAAGGTCTACATACGCCATCAGAAAGGCCAACAGCAGACTTGTGGGAACAGGCACTGCTAAAAACAACTGACCTAATGCAGCCATGTAGCAATACTTCATGTGAGCAAAAATGGTATGTATTTGACAATACAAACTCCCCTAGATGTCCATTCTGTGGA
>JBBRJL010000204.1:0-5547 GCA_038219375.1 Chitinophagales bacterium
GTTGGCGGTAGTCCTTCTTTATGTAATCATCGATTTTTTTTAAGACTGATTAGTTGTAGTTGATGTGTATCAAAAATAGTCCCGAAAAAAATACGGGACTATTTACCAAACATCAAAGATATTATTTTTTATTATCTGGAAACGAAGCTATGATATTTCCTTGCTCGCCAAAAAAATCAAGTTTTGCATTATTATCTTTATCTACGTAAAACATGGCTTTGGGCATTCCCTTGTTATCAAAAAGGAATAGACCATTGCTTTCACTCCTTGATTTGCCGAGAAGCATACGTGGCACACTACCGACCAGTCCTTGTGCTTCATATTCTTTGTATTTAGCATCGGCTGCGGCAGGATCTTTTTTCCCAAGTTCGGTGAGTCCTTTTGAAATTTCAGACAATCGTGCCTGCGATTCATTTACTGCTCGATCACTGAAATAGAGACCACTACTTACTGATCTATTCTTCCCTTCACGATGGTCTTCTGTAAGCAACTGCATCACCTGATCTCCATCATACTGGTCATAAGTCAATGAAAGTCCTGCACTGTGTCCTTCCTTGTTTTTGGAGCCATCATAAATAAAGCCACCACATTCTATGCCATCTTCATTAAAAAACAACATACCTGATCTTTTTTTGCGATCCTCATTGACTGGTCTTCCATTAATCTTGGCTGTGCCATTTGGAAATCTGTCCACATTGGTGATCAACATTTTTACTGTACCATCTTTTTCTACAATGTTGATTCTTTCTACATCAATTTCGGTAAATTTTTGACTACCGCTTTTTTTGAAAGCAACTGAAATAAGAAATACCATACCGATTACCGTTGAAAGTGCAAATGTTCTTAAAAATACTAATTCTCTATTCATTTTAATTTATTTTGTGAAACTTTTAATGCCACAAAAATATTTCAAGCATCTTAATTATTCTATTACAAAACAATAAGTGCAGTAATAAACCTAATGAACTAAGGAATTTGGATGTTGAGTTAGCTTATGTTTGGTAACCACTTCCTTCTAATAGTTCTAGTTTCTAACCATATTTCAATACTATCCATTGGAGAAGATAAACTTTTTACTGGTAAAAGGCGAGACCAATCTATTTAACTTTGGATTTTATTGGCTAATAGATTATCCTTTTCTTCTATGAATAAATACAAAAGTAATCTAGATGTAGACGAAATTAATAGATTTGATGCTTAAATAATCACTGGTGGTCTGCTCATTTTTAAAAAGAGAATTGGAATTTGCTTACCATTTGGTGGTTACATAAAATTCCAGTATTCTAATAAGTATAAATAGTATGATGGACAGTAATATTTTTATGAAAAACTCTTTTTTTGATTCATCAAGAACTTTTAAATTGGTCAATATTTTAAAACTTTGTATAAGTTTGTCTTTATTGAACCAAAGAATGATAATAATAAGGGATTGATAGATTATTGCAGCTCTCAAAGCTCCAACATTCACATCGTAAAATATATCTTGAAGAATGACATTGATCAATATGGTGGTGACAAATAGGCAACATAGTGCTCTGTCAAGATAAAGAACTTAATGAAATGTGGTTCTTTTTCCAAATATCTTCGTTAAAAATACTCGCCGTAGCTACGGCTATGCCTGCGTTTTTTGCCTCAATCTTTGAAAAAATAACTGCCATTATAATTTAACTTATTATCTTGACAGAGCACTAGTATTCTTGTTCGTTGTAGCAACATTAAAATTCCGTCCGTTATTTCCAGCACACCTAGCGTTATGACAAATGGCTTAGAATACCCATAAAATGCCCACATTAATTGCATTCCTGTCATTTCTGAAACTGTTGTATTGGCCTCTATTGCACCATCAAACTGTATGATTTTTCCTACACCGTAAGCACACATGGCAAATACTACAATGTAACTAAAGGCATTTTCAAGTATTTGGGTTCCGTATTTTTCTATGAAAACCTTTATTTGCGAAAAAATATTATTGTGGTTTTTCTCCGAATTCATTGTCATAATATTTTTATTTAATTATTTGATCTTCTACATATTCCAAAATATCGACAGGCTGACAATTAAGTGCCTTGCAAATAGCTTCTAAAGTACTAAATCGTATCGCTTTTGCTTTTCCCGTTTTTAATATTGAAAGGTTGGAAAGTGTTAAATCCACCTTTGCTGATAGCTCGTTCAACGAAATCTTTCGTTTTGCCATCATGACGTCTAAGTTTACTATTATGGGCATATCTTAAACAGTTAAATCGTTCTCGTTTTGTAATTCCACTCCTTTGGTGAAGATATAAGCTATAATGTAAATTATCGCAGACATCAATATAAATGCTTGACTGTCAGCCCAAAATTCGCTCAATTTATCGATATCATACCAATTGTCTTCCAGTCTCATTGTAGATTGATGTGCTAAATAACTGATGAGCCCTATCGAAAAAGTATAATAACTGATTTTTGATATCTGCTTAGCCACATAATCATTAAATGGTTTTGCCATGTCAAGTTTGTGCATGAGAGATATCACGATATAAAAAAGGTAAGCCTTGAGAACAGCAATCACTAATATAAAGCTATACATACCATAAAAGGCATTTCTGTTACGGCCGTAAATGTGAGAAAGATCTAATTTCTGATATAGATTTTCTATAATTTCTGGCTTATATAAGCTCACTACAAAATTAACAATCAATGCACCCGCTTCGATACATAATCCTATAAATATGATCCAGGCGATAACATGCAGACCTTTAAAAACAAATTCTTTTTCCTTTGACACGATATTAAATTTTTAATTATGATGTAAAGATAATATATATTTATTGAATAACAATAAATATTAATCTATTAATAATAAAAATTTAAATTTTGTTTTTCACACTATTCGCTTCTTCTCATACTTTCTGGACCAATAAATAATCAAGGGGACTAAGATCACTGTGGGCAACAACCACGCAATGACTCCTGGTAGTATTTTATTATTGACCACGATAAAAGCAGTAATTGAAGAGATATATCCACCGATCATCCGCTGAATGTGGGACATTAGTCCGAAATTGGCAAACTTTGATTTTCCACGAAAATTCTTGAAATCTTGAAAATAAAATGACACACAAATGGTTCCAAAAACCAAAAAGATAATACCAAATAGTTTGGATTGATACAAATGATAGCCACCAAGACCCAGAAAGACCAAACCAAATATTAAGATAGTATATGCCAATATCTTATCAATGGGTTTCACATCATCAATGGTCTTTATACGGATATATCTTTGTCCAGAAAGCACCATATATCCGCTGAAAATTGAAATGATAAATAAAAAGTAATTGGGATGCAAAAAGCACATAGGAATGGCTGCAGTCACAGCGGTCAACATAGTATAATAGTATATTTTTCCAACTCTTATATGAAATCGGTCGCCTTTACGAGCCATTAAAACAATAGAGCCGGAAATCAAACTCAACGCTCCTCCTGTGATGTGTATGTAAAGAAAAATGGTGAAGATATCCATATTGCTTATTGATTATTTTTTATTAATTCTAAGGCTTTAATCAGGTCGACATCTTTTGCTGCGAGGACATCTCCGATGGAAACAATAGGTGTGTAATCGGGCATGACGCCATGACCAACGTCTTTATGTCCTATACGGTTTATTGTCCAATAGGTATTAAAAGATATAGGAATCTTAGAATTTGGCAATATTATTTTACCTTCAGACATTCCTGCGCTTCCGTATGCGCCGCCGCCTGTTTCTGTTCCAATGATTTTTGCGTTTCTTTTATTTTTGAGCTTCGCCGCCACGGCACTTGCCATAGAAAAAGTATCTCCATCTGTAAGAACGTAAATCTCTCCGTTAAATGCATTTTTCTTTCTTAAAAATAGGAACAAATGTATCCACCCATGTTTGCTGGGATACTGAAGTGGATTAAGCATAAAACTCAAATTTGTCAATCGATTTGCCCAATTGAGTTTGAGCTTGGGCTGGAAGACCATAAAGCTTGGCATTCGACCGAAGTTAAGACCAATGATTTTTTCATCAAGCAAATAGCTCAAAAATTTATATCCGGTAAACATATTGCCACCACCATTTCCACGGAGATCTATGATCAAGTGTTTGATTTTTTTGCTTTTAAGGTATTTGAATGTTTTTTTTCGTACGGACTTCTGACTTCCTGTACCAAATGATTTTACTGATAGGAGCATGGCATCTTTTACATCAGGCAGATGATGCAAAGCCATACCACCACCTTCAAATACTATTGTTGTAGAATCTGGCTGATATCTGCGATATTTATTAGGACTTCCAAGATTTGAAGTCGATTGTATCTGTATCGTTTCGGTCATACCGTTGAGATTCATGATTTCTATCTCACCATGATCCACACCACCAAAAAGGTGACGATAAAAGAAACTAAAATACTTTTCAATCCTACTGTCATAGTGAGTGGTATTGTACCCATCACTCACATTGATCAACTGCATGGTATCTAAGATAGACGAAGCAGACAAACCATTGATTGAAAGGATTTCAGCACCTTTGTATCTTGTGGAGTCTGCAAAAAAGATATTTCTTATGTAAAGTTTACCATTGATGACATATACATCGAGTGGTAATATGGTAGGCAAGGAATCTACTTTGGCAAGTGATGAAAACCCCACAGAAGTATGACCACAACCTATAAACTGTACAGCTTTAGATACATAGATCCTAATATGTCGGTAAGTAAGGCTATCTGGAAGTTGGTGTTTAAGTATTTGAATCATGCTGTCGATTTGATCTTCTGTATGATATCTGTCGTAGGATGGATGCCACTTGGATAGGTACTTGTGCAAATAATCCATATCAGCTTTTGCTTTTGCTCGTGTGATGCCCTGACCGTTTATATTTGTGTACAGCGACATAAGAAATAAAAGTATGGATACGATTCTCATTTTTTTAGGATTTTATACCACAAAAGTAAGGCTGATGTATGGTCATAGGCATATTTGGGTTGATTTGGGGACTGTTTTGGGGTGAAAGATAATAAATTATACTTAAATAGTGAAGATCTCGTACAAAAACCTTCAATAGAACCGAAGCTATCATGAACTCCCTGCGATTTCTCTGAGCGATTTAATATAAGTTTTTCCTACTGGAATGGTTTCTTGCTGATAATTAAGCCAACCTTCTGATTAAATTTCCAAAATCAGGAAAAGGCGTGGATAAATATTTATATAGATTCACTTTTTATTACGATTGCATTAAGATCGGACAAATATTACGAAGTCGCAGATAAAGAAAAAAATCTGAAATACATTAGAAATTTCCCAACCATATCGTAACTTCTATCGTCTTTAAGAGAAATAAAAATGAATTTATCATGTCAAGAATCCTTTTGTTTATCCTTATTGTAACAGCATTTGCATGTTCTAAAGACGAATCAAATCCACATTTAAATGATTGCAATGCAGTTTTAAACGAAAATTGTATTTGTATCACATTGTATGATCCCGTGTGCGGATGTAATGGTGTAACGTATGGCAATAATTGTGAAGCGTCATGCAATGGTATCTCAGTAT
>JBBRJL010000205.1:0-5536 GCA_038219375.1 Chitinophagales bacterium
TTGTAGCGCCCCTAAATTATCAATTTGGACTTAGTGTTCAGCAGCTTTTATACCAACCTGATATTTTCATAGCATTAAAGGCAAGGGAGTCTGTACTAGAATTTGCGAAAGGAAATACGGCAGTAGCTGTGGACAAAGTGAAAGAATCTGTTCAGAAAGCCTATTATTCCGTATTGGTAGCGCAAAACCAAAAGTCAGTCATTGATGCCAATATGCAAAGGCTAGAAAAGTTAAGTTTTGAAATGGGGCAAATGTTCAAAAACGGTTTTGTCGAAAAACTTGATGTAGATAAAATAAGTGTGACCCTAAATAATACAAAAACTGCACAGAATCAAATAAATAATGGAATTGCAATCAATCTAGCAGTACTAAAAAATGCACTCGGAATCTCGCAAAATGACTCTATATTATTGTCAGATCCACTTGATGTCGCTACCCTACAATCAGACATAGTGAAGCTAGAACAAGAAGTAGTGTACCAAAATAGAAGTGAGTATAAACTGTTATCGACAGCAAAGATACTTCAGGAATTGGATGTAAAAAGATTTAAATTGGCTTACCTTCCTACTGTTGCGGCCTTCTATCAATTACAAAGAAGTGGTCAAAGAAATGAAATTAATGATGTAAATGGATCGGGACCTTGGTTTTCATTTAATACCGGACTAATTGGATTATCGGTCAAACAACCAATATATGATGGAGGTCAGAAAAAAAATAAAATCCAACAAGCAAAACTAAAGTTGCAAAAAATTGACAATAACATCATCCAACTATCTCGCTTCATTGATATGGAGAATAGTATTGCAAAAATAAGTCTTACAAACGCTGTCTTGAATCTAGAAGTTCAAAAACGAAATATGGAGCTGGCAGAATCCGTATTTAATAGTACTACAAAAAAATATCAGTCAGGATTAGGATCAAGCTTCGAAGTAATACAAACGGATACTGAATTACAAAGGGCCAATGGTAGTTATTTCCAAGCACTATACGACGCATATATTGCTAAAGTAAATTATCTTAAATCAATAGGTAAATTATAAATTAAATCAAAACAAAATTATCAAATATCATGAATGCAAAATTTAGTGTATTAATTATTATACTTGCTTTGATGAGTTGTGGATCACAACCTGAGCAAAACGCTGGACTAGATGCTAAGTTGAAAGAATTGGAAGTCTTAAAAACAGAAATGGCTACATTATCTGACAAAATAAAAATGACTGAAGATGAAATCATAATATTAGATCCGAGTCGGGGTATCAAACCAAAACTGGTTACCACAGCTACACTTTCACCTGAGGGATTCAATCATTACATAGACCTTCAAGGTGTCGTAAGTAGTACTAATATCTCATATGTCGCCCCTAGAAATGGCATGGGTGGGTACGTAAAACAACTCTACATAAAAGCTGGTCAAAATGTCAAAAAGGGTCAATTGATCTTAAAACTAGATGATCTCGTGCCAAGACAAGGTATTGAAACCACCAAAATACAATTGGGTTTGGCAAAAAACATTTATGATCGTACCAAAAATCTTTGGGATCAGAATATCGGTACAGAAGTGCAATTATTGACAGCTAAAAACAATGTGCAAACCCTTGAAAATCAAATTAAACTGCAGGAAGAACAATTGAAAACATATCTTGTGTATGCGGATCAAAACGGTGTAGCAGACATCGTGAATATCAGAGTTGGTGAACTCTTCACAGGAATGGGCGCTACAGGACCACAAATCCAAATAGTCAATAACAGCAATCTGTCAGTAAATATCGAAATTCCAGAAAACTACACAGGTGTCATCAAACAAGGGGCAAAGGTAGTGATTGAGATTCCATCTGTCGGAAAGACATTCGAAACAAAAATAGATAGAATAAGTCAGTCCATCAACGCTGCATCAAGAGGATTTACAGCTGAATGTAGCATCCCTAATACGCCTGGTGTCAAACCAAATATGTCGGCTTACACCAAAATACTAAACCACTCCAATCTCAAGGCAATGGTGATACCTGTTAACATCATCCAGAGTGACGAAAAAGGAAAGTACGTGTACATCTTGCAAGAGAAAGAAGGAAAAAAATTGGCCACTAAAAAAGCGGTTGTCATTGGTCAGCTTTATAATGACAACATAGAAATTTTGTCTGGATTGGTATCGGGCGACCAAATTATCACTCAAGGTCAGCAAAATTTATATGAGGGTCAGTTAATAGAAAACATTCAATAAAAGTCCTACATCACCATATAAAATTTCACAAAAGTGTCTAATAATTTAAATAAAATACAGCAAAAGTTTAAAGAATTTTTGCCTACTAGTTGGTCTGTTGATAATAGGACAACGATTTATATCATCACTATGATGGTTACGGCTTTTGGTATGTACATATTCCTGACTTTACCCAAAGAGCAATTTCCTGACATCGTAGTGCCTACTATTTCGGTCACAACGGTATATGTAGGAAACTCCCCACGCGATATTGAAAATCTTGTAACCCGTCCGATTGAAAAACAAATCAAAGGAATTTCAGGAGCTAAGATCAATAAAATAAATTCTACATCGCAGACAGATTTCAGTTTGATCATTGTAGAGTTTGATACGGATATCAAACCCGAAATAGCAAAACAAAAAGTAAAAGATGCTGTAGATAAAGCCCAGACAGACTTGCCCGCAGATCTTACACAATTGCCTAATGTTCAAGAATTTGCATTCTCAGATATGCCCATCATGTTTGTCAACATTAGTGGTGATTATGATGGATTGGCATTGAAAGCTTATGCTGAAAAAATGCAAGACAAATTCGAGACGCTCTCAGAAGTCACTAGAGCTGAAATAGTCGGTGCACCAGAAAGAGAGATACAGATCAATGTAGATCCATTGAAAATGGAACAAGCCAAAATAAGTTTTGATGATATTGCGAATGCTGTTGCCTATGAAAATATGGATATCAGTGGTGGCAAAATCAGTGTTGGCACCATGGATCGTACACTGAGGATAAAAGGACAAATTGAAAATAGTACAGCATTAAACAGCATTATACTCAAAACACCTAGTGGTGGATATGTCTATCTAAAGGAGATCGCTGAGATCAAAGATACCGTCAAACAAACAGAAAGTTATGCCCGATTAAATGGTAAAAATGTAGTCACCCTAAACATAGTAAAAAGACCTGGCGAAAACCTGATCAATTGTGCAAGGCAGATCAAAGAGATGGTGGCAGAAATGCAAATCGATGAGTTACCAAAAGATCTAAACGTAGTAGTCACGGGAGATCAAAGTAAACAAGCCGCAACATCATTCGAAGAGTTAGTCAATACTATTATCATTGGATTTCTTTTAGTATTATTGATATTGATGTTTTTTATGGGAGTAACCAATGCATTTTTCGTGGCATTGAGTGTACCATTGAGCGTATTTTTGGCGTTTTTATTTTTACCTGCGGCAGAACTTATCGTAGGTTCGGATATTACGCTCAACTTTATAGTGCTCTTCGCGCTTCTATTTGGGCTAGGAATCATAGTAGATGATGCTATTGTCGTGGTTGAGAATACACACCGACTATATGAAAATGGTAAAACACCCATCATAAAAGCTGCCAAAGCGGCGGCGGGCGAAGTTTTTATACCAGTATTGGCAGGTACACTTACCATTATTGCTCCGTTTTTTCCATTGATATTCTGGAAAGGTATTATAGGTAAATTTATGATCTACCTTCCTGTAATGTTGATATTTACGTTGTTTGCATCATTGATTGTTGCATTTATCATGAACCCCGTATTTGCGGTCAGTTTTATGAAACCTGAAGGTAAAGAACTCGAACCACCCAAATCATCTATATTTAAAAGATGGTGGTTTTGGATGCTCATAGTTATTGGAATAGTATTCCACCTTACAGGAAATCCAGGTAAGGGAAACTTCTTATTAGTATTTTCAGTATTGACCATTATACATGTTTTTATCATCCAAGATATTATTTATATTTTCCAAGGTAGAATTCTTCCATATTTGATGAATAAGTATGAAGATTTCCTAAGGTGGTTACTCAAAGGTAAGGGACCTATCATTGCGTTTATATCTACATTTGTACTTTTTGGAATTTCATTATTACTTTTGATCGCGCGTAAACCTGATTTTCCATTTTTCCCAAGCGGTCAGCCGAATATGATTTATGTGTATCTTAAAATGCCAATTGGTACCAATGCAATTGAAACAGACAAAGTACTTAAACAATTGGAAGTAAGGGTATTTGAAGCATTGAAAACCTTGAAACCTACAGAAGAAGGATCTATTGTGGAAAGTATCTTGTCGAATGTAGCTGTAAATGCCAACAATCCAATGGATAATAACCGAAGTGTACAGACCAATCTAGGAAGAATACAGGTTTCGTTTGTTGAATTTGCCAAAAGACCAGATACACCTACTCTACCATATCTAGATTCTATTCGAGCTTTAGTAAAAAACATCCCAGGAGCTCAGGTCACAGTAGAGCAAGAAGCAGCTGGTCCTCCAACGGAACCGCCTGTAAACATCGAAATTTTTGGTGACAACTTTGGAGATAATGCTAAAGTAGCCACAGATCTTTTCAACTACTTGGATGTGAACAAAGTAGATGGCGTAGAAAACCTTGCTATGGACATCGACCTGAACAATCCTGAAGTCACCATAAATGTGAATAAGGAACGAGCAGCAATAGAAGGTGTCAACACAGCACAGGTGGGTAATGCTATCAGAACAGCACTATTCGGGAGGAAAGTAAGTAAATTAAAATCTGGTGAAGAAGAGTTTGACATTCAACTAAGATATAATGAGCTGAAGAGAAACAACCTTCAAAGCCTTATGAATATGCGTATCACTTTCAGGGATTTTAATACGGGAAGAATCAAACAGATTCCGATAAGTACTGTTGCAAGTTTTGATTTTACAAGTACTTCTGGTGGTATCAAAAGGAAAGACCTCAAACGTACTATTCAGCTGCAATCTGCCGTGACTAACTTATCAGCTGTAGCTACTATCAATAATGAATTAGCGAGTAAAATAAGTGATTTTAAGAACGAGTACAAAATTCCTGATAGTGTGAGTATCATACAAAGTGGTGAAAGTGAGCAGCAAAAAGAAACAAATTCATTTTTAGGGATGGCATTTATTTTAGCTTTGGGACTTATCTTCATTATCTTAGTGATGCAATTCAACTCCTTGAGCAAACCATTTATAGTACTTACAGAGATCTTCTTTTCCATTATCGGTGTATTCCTAGGTTTTGCCATCACAGGTATGACGATGCCTACGATCATGGTATTGGTAGGTGTGATCGGATTGGCAGGTATAGTAATCAAAAATGGTATCTTGTTGATAGAATTTACAGAAGAATTGAGAGAAAGGGGCATGAAGGTCAGAGAAGCCACGATACAAGCAGGAAAAATCCGTATCATTCCGGTACTCTTGACAGCTATTGCTACTATTCTTGGATTATTACCACTAGCTGTAGGCTTTAATATCAATTTTGAATCTCTATTTACACATTTTGATCCTAAAATCTTCCTTGGT
>JBBRJL010000206.1:0-5526 GCA_038219375.1 Chitinophagales bacterium
AAAAAACCAGCTTCAATCAATACTGCTGGCATCGAAGCACGTCTCAGTACAGCAAATCCTGCTTGCTTGACGCCTCTACTTTTGCTTAGTTCCATGGAGACAAATTGGTTTTCTATGTCTGCAGCAAACTCAATACTTTTATCAAGATATGCGTTTTGATACATAGACATCATAATATGTCCTTCCGGTGAATTAGGATCAAAACCTTCATAATTTTGTTCGTAATTTTTCTCCAATAGAATAGATGCATTCTCTCTTTTGGCTACATCCAAATTATCTGCGGCACGATGAAGTCCCATCACAAAAGTCTCGGTACCACGAGTTTTAGTATTACCAATAAAATTACAATGTATAGAAATGAATAAATCTGCATCTTCTTCGTTGGCATATTGTATTCTTCGAAATAATGGGATAAAAACATCCGTCGTTCTAGTCCACAAGACGGTGACATCAGGATATTTTTTCTGTATCATTTCGCCCACTTTGAGTGCAAGTTTGAGCGTGATGTCCTTCTCGTAAGAATTTTTGCCGACGCAGCCACTATCATGCCCACCATGACCTGCATCAATAACTACTTTTTTTACCTTACCTCTACCTGAAAGGGATTGGAATATCAAGTGAGCTGAATAGTCCGTACCTTCTGAATTCCCATGGAAATGACACACAGAAGTATTTTCTTTTAATAAAACTTTAACATCACAAGCTTGCATTGTGGAAGACACATAGTAAACTAATAACGTTATGATAAGCAGGATACGTAAGATTGTGACGTTCTTTTGAATAAAATCTGAGACCATTGGCGTACTTTTGTATTTTGAAAGGGCAAATATAACGATTAATTATAATATATAATACCTAATAAGCTTGAAAATAAAGTTTTACATAGCATTTTTTTTATTAATATGTAATTTACCTATGGTTTCTGCGCAGACTATACCGTCACAAATTCCATTATTACCAGAAAAAAATGATACTTTAGAGATTTCAACAGAATCCTTTCGAAAAAAATTTAGAGATACTTTCCCTGATTTAATATCTGATTCAATTCGACCCACCAATGATACTTTGATAACGCAAAACGATGCTTTCAGATTATCAAAAGATGCCATAGAAGACGAAGTGACTTACAATGCGGTAGATTCTTCTTGGACTGACTTGATAAATAATAAAATTCATTTATATGGTAAAGCCACGGTCCAATATCAAACTATTACGTTGACAGCAGCTTATATGACTATAGATTTTGCCAATAATATCATAGAAGGTTTTGACAGAATACTCCCGGAAGATAAGGTCATAGACAAACCTACTTTTAAGGATGGTGAGCAGACTTTTACATACAAAGAGATTCGTTACAACTTTAAATCCAAGAAGGGTCTTGTAAAACGAGCGATTACCCAAGAAGGTGAATTCAACTTAGTAGGGGAAACCACAAAATACATTGGAGGCCAAACAGACTCCCTTGGTGTAAAAAAAGATGATGAAATTTATAATAAAGATGCTATCATTACTACTTGTACACACGACCCGCCGCACTATGGTATCAGGGCGAGCAAGATGAAATTTGTCCCAAATAAACTAGCTGTACTAAGTGTGGCCCAGATAGAAATAGCCAATGTTCCTACACCAATATTCTTACCATTTGGTTTTTTCCCATTAGCAAAGGGAAGATCATCAGGTTTGATATTCCCGTCTAGTTATGAGTATAACAATGACCTTGGACTAGGATTCAGAGAAATTGGTTATTACTATCCGATCAATCAATATGTCGATGCGCGGGTGACAGGAGACATCTACACGCGTGGCTCGCATGGTGTGAGGTTGAATGCAAATTATAAGAAAAAATATGGATATACCGGAAATGTTCTTTTAGGATATAGTAACAATATAAGAGATGATGTCGATGGTAGTGAAGAAAAACTATCCCAAAAATCATTTATCATTAGTGTGAGACATAATCAAGATTCAAAAGCGCATCCTTACAGAAGGTTGGGCGGATCTATAAATATCCAAACTAATAGATTTGAGCAGCGTACCTATGAAAACCCTGCAGCTGCATTGCAAAGTCAATATTCATCCAATTTTTCATTTGCACATGATATGCCAGGTACACCATTCCAGTTTAATGCAGAATTTAGGCATAGTCAGAATGTTCAGACTCGAGTTATGGACATTACATTTCCGAATATGACCTTGAGAATGAATACTATCAATCCATTCAAGAGAAAAAATGCTACGGAAGAACGATGGACAGACAATATTGCATTGTCCTACAACTCGGAATTCAGAAACTTCGTAAAAACAACGGATACTACCCTATTTAGCCAACAAACATTAGACAATATGCAAACTGGGCTATCTCATAGGGCGGGACTAAGTACAAATTTCAGGGCGCTCAAATACCTTAATGTATCCCCAAATGTCAACTATGAAGAGTTTTGGTTTTTGAAAACTTATCAAAGGACCTTCGATCCGACACTTGTCCTTAGAGATTCACTCACCCAAGATACTTTGGGTTTTGAAAAACCAATAGAAACCTTCGATCAAGGATTTGCGACCTATAGAAATATTACATCAGGTATCTCCATAAACACCCAAATATTCGGTACCAAGACTTTCAGTAAAGGTTTCATACGAGGCATCAGGCACGTAGTAAAACCAAATATTAGTTTTAACTACAAACCGGGAAATAAAGAAAGGTACGAAGAAGTCGTCAATACGGACACTAGACAGGATTTCAACAATCCACAGACATACAGCATATTCCAAAATGGACCATTCGGGTCACTTGCTGGTTCGGAAGAACAAATGGGTATCAGTTATGGTATTACTAATATATTGGAAGCAAAATATTGGTCAAAGAAGGATACATCAGAAAAAATCGTCAGGCTATTTGATAATATTAATGTCACTGGTAACTACAATTTTGCTGCTGACTCATTGAAATGGAGCGCAGTAAATATCACAGGAAATACAACGGTACTCAAAGGATTGACCAACTTTAATTTCCGTGCTCAATATAGTCCTTATGCATATGACTCCAATAACAGGATAACAAAAGAAACCGTTTGGGCGCAAAGGAAAAGACCACTCGAATTCAGAAATTTCGGTGGTCAATTTTCTACAGGTATAACTTTCGGCAGAATTAGAGACATAATTATAGGTAAAAAAACAGAACAAAAAAACACTGAAGGACAAGCAACGAATAGTGCAACACCACAAGAAACCCAAAATAATTTTACAGCCAAAACTAACGACCAGCAGACCGACGACGAAGAAGAAGGAAAAGAAGTTATAGAGACTTCATTAGCAGATTGGTTTACAGGGTTTAACATTTCACACTCATTCAATTTTGAGTTGAGACGATTAGCTACCAGAGATACTTTTTTTGTTAGTAGCCATTCTATCAATGTTTCAGGATCGATTCCCTTGACCAAAAACTGGAATATGAACATCGGCAATATCGCTTATGACTTCAAAAACAAGGCATTTGTTTACCCCTTTATCAGTTTTGCTAGAGACCTTCACTGTTGGCAGATGAACTTCACTTGGGCTCCTGCAAATGGGGTATACAGTTTTTTTGTAGGTGTCAAGTCATCAGCACTCAGCTTCCTGAAGTACGATTATGGTCAACGAAATGCCAATACCTTATTTACGGGACAGCGGTGATCTTTTTATCGAGTGATTATATGATGCAGTGATTGGGTAAATGCTACTCAAAGTCTGTGACTTTTGGACTGATATCACACGGTCTCCCGAACGGTGTGAGATATAAATGGACTTCCAAATTTATTTGGAAGATGTTATCCTATGTTGCAATCACAGATTGCAACGCCATTAAACATTACACCACCCAATCTACCCATACCCTAGCCCCTTCCCTTGAAAAGGAATGGGGACTGTTCGGAGTACTTTGGTCAAAACCATAAAAATTTGCCCACAGATTTATCAGATACCACAGAAGTGGTGATCTTGCTCCCGTTGACCAAAGTCTGTGACTTTTGGAATGATATCACACGGTCTCCTAACTGGTGACAGCTTTTTAAAGGACTTCCAAATTCATTTGGAAGATGTTATCTTATGTTGTAATCAGAGATTGCAACGCCATAAGAAGATAATCCATTTTACTGAAACCATTATAACGCTATTAATCCTTTACCAATCTGAAGCTATTCAAAAACTTGTCCATTTCTGGATTCAAGCTTTTTTCTGACAAAGTGTACACTTGGAGAGCATAAAACCGGTCTTTCACTAAGATCATCCTGCTTTTGATCACTGCACCATTATCATTGTAAGATGCACGATAAATGGCACCTTGATATTGACCGTAAGGTGATTCAGATTTATATACTAATGTGCCTCCGAGACTTTTTATGTTTGACTCTATACTCGCTTCAAAAAACTCATCAACCAAATCTATACTGTCTTTATGAAATGTATCACCAGGATAGTCCACATAGGACACACTATATATAAAATTGGCATCATCTTTAGTACCTTGGTACATCCAAGTGATAGGATGTAGGTCACCAACTTCAGTCAAAATTTTTTTCTCTCCATTTTTCATTTCACCTGGAACAGAAACTACAAATGGTTGACCCTGTGGCGAAAATTTTTTCCATTCCAACTGAGCAGAAATATTAATAGGCACATGAAAGAGTGAAATATAGAGCATAACTAACAACGGACCAAACTTCATAAAAATATCATTAAATTATAGAAAGTAACGATTCAAAAAGCCAAATGTATGAACGGATCGGAAGGTTTATGAAAATTTTAAGGAAAAAGTAGGTAACAATTAGCCTAAATTGAAAAATGACTAAAAAGTAGATCATACAATCAGCAAACTTTCTTACTTTTGCAGACTAAATCAATAAAAACAGATTTACTTTGACATTAATAAAATCAATATCGGGAATAAGAGGAACTATAGGTGGCCAACCAGGTCATAATCTAACCCCTGTAGACGTAGTAGAATGTACAGCAGGGCTTGGAATTTGGCTAAAAAGAAGAAACGGGAATCAAAAAATAGTAGTAGGTAGAGATGGTAGAATAAGTGGAAGCATCGTAAGCAATCTTGCTGTAAATACACTGCTTTCTATGGGTATCGACGTGGTAGACCTTGGACTTTCTACAACTCCGACAGTTGAAATGATGGTGACAAAACTGAATGCTGGAGCGGGCATCATATTCACGGCAAGTCACAATCCTAAAGAATGGAATGCTTTAAAATTTCTGACACATACAGGAGAATTTATCTCGGGTGAAGATGGTCAGGAAATCATAGATATTATTGATGAAGGTCTGCTAGCGTTTTCTGATGTCGATCATCTCGGTCAATACACAACGTATGAAGGATCAATGGAATATCACATTTCAGAAATCCTAAAATATCGTCACGTAAACCAAGAAGCGATCAAAAATGCCGAGCTTCATGTCGTAGTAGATTGTATCAATTCAACCGGAGCATTGTCTTTACCTCCTTTGTTAGATGCGCTAGGGGTGAAATATACCTTATTGAACGAT
>JBBRJL010000207.1:0-5522 GCA_038219375.1 Chitinophagales bacterium
TTTCTTTGTCAATCCCAATACCATTATCACTAATTCTCAATTCAATTTGACCTTCTAGGTTCGTTACAGTGATATCTACAATTGGCTCGTCAGGACTATATTTGATGGCATTGTCTATCATATTGGCTATTACGTTTACGAAATGGAGTTTATCTGCTTTGATAAAAACATCTTCACTACATGGTGTAAATGTAATATTTCCTGTGTTCAATTTTAATGATTCGTTGTTTATAATTTCATTTAACGTATTGTTTATATTAAATATTTCTTTTTTTAGCTCAATACTATCTTTTTCTAACCTAGCGATATTGAGTACTTTTTCTACCTGATCGTTAAGTCTTTGATTTTGCTCACGGATGATCTGTGTATATCTGCTCAGACGTTTGTCATTTTTTAGGTATTCATCGTTTGCGAGAAAATCAGAAGCAATTTTTATCGATGAGATTGGTGTCTTAAATTCATGAGTCATATTATTTATAAAATCTTTTTGGAGTTCAGATAGTCTTTTTTGTTCGAGAATGACCCACATGCTATAAAGGAAAAATGCGATGGCTAAAACAGAAAGTGTAGTAAGAATCAATGCCATATTTTTATTAGCAAGCAGAAAACTTTCGCGCGCAGGAAATCTCACCACAAAATAATAAATTAAGTCATTAAACTTTGGTAATTTTTTACTTTTTTTGATATTTATTCCTTTCATATTTTCTGTACTGCAATAATTACCATAGACCAATTCGTCATTAAAGCAATCATATACCGCATACTCAAAATCAATATTAAGGGACTGTTTATTCATCTCTTGTAGTAGATATTGCTCGAGTACGCCAGCATCTATCGAACTATTAATGTTGACGGCATAATAATTGGATGATCGACGTTGCACTAAGCCTGATTTAGGTAGTACTGTTTTATTATATGTAGCCATTCTCTGTGCGACACTTCTCAACACAATATTGACCGTCTGATCAAATTCCTTATCTTTTAGATCCCATGTTTTTATCAACCAATACGACTGAATAAACAGGATGCCGATGATTGAAAGACCTCCGAGTATTATTAACCTACGTATTAAATTGTTTGGCATTACATTTTTTTATACAGCCCAAAGATAAGAAGTTAAATTCAAAATTGTCTATTCAATAGATAATACCTACTTTTGACCCGTTAATGAATATAAGACAAAAATATAAACGAATTTTTCTCTGGTCTAGTATGTGGCTATTTATGTCACTTAGTATGTCGTTGGCGCAGGTCAGGTCCAATCCATTTGAGGTAAAACAGAGATTATCTGCTATCAAAGAAACGGAGACAGCTGCACCCATACCTCAGACAACAGTTTTTACCACCACGGATTCAATAACTTCAGATTCTACAATAGGTGTGGATAAGCAACTATTGGCGGATACAAAAACTAATGAAGAAACAAACCCATTTGAAGTAGATCATTTGCCACTTCGTAAAAATGCCGTGACCAATAGAACACAAAATCTAAAAGGGCAGATTGAAGCTACTCAAGTGTCAAATGCATTTTTATTTTGGTTTTTGCTCCTCGCATGTGCATTATTGGCTGTGGTGCTCAATACCAAAGCAAAAGCTATCGGACTAATATCGAAGTCAATACTTAATGAAAATATTTTAAAACTATTCTACAGAGAGGAAAGTACTCGGGTATCACTATATCTATTACTGTTGTATTTGATATTTACCATCAATCTCGCTATACTAATTTATCTCACATATGCGAGATTTTCTGGTCCAAAAGGAATAATCATTTTTATGAGTATTTTAGGAGGTGTTGGGTTAGTGTATGTAGTGCGACATTTATTTCTCACTATGTTGGGCATAGTATTTAATGTGACCAAAAACACACAACTGTATAGTTTTGCGATCATGGTTTTTAATATATTTTTGGGTATTTGTCTCTTACCGATAAATTTTTTGTTGGCCTTCGGTCCATCTGAATTTCAAGGAATATTGATAGGTTTTTCAATTGGTTTAGTACTTATTATTGTATTACTTAAGACATTTAGAGGTGTTTTTATTGTTTCTGAACATTTAAGTGATAGAATATTCCAAATATTTATTTACCTTTGTGCCTTCGAAATTGCACCAATGCTTGTTTTGATAAAATTTATAATGAATTTGGTGAAATAGTCAAAATGTTTAGGTAAATTAATGGTTTAAATGGCAACAAAAGGTACGGCATCTCAGACAGAACCACAAAATGCGGAAAAATACAATCTAGTAACATCTCTTCTGATATCACAACCTAAACCCGAAGAGAAATCTCCATACTATGATATGGAGCTCAAATGGGGTCTCAAGATAGATTGGAGACCATTTATCCAAGTGGCTGCGGTGTCTGAAAAGGAATTTAGAAAAAACAGGGTCAATCTTGGAGAATTTCCTTGTGTTATCTTTAGTAGTAAAGGCGCAGTGGACAATTTTTTTAGATTGGTTGAAGAAACAAGGTCTAGGGTATCTCAAGATACTAGATACTTTTGCCTCACAGAAGCCATTGCCAATTATTTGCAGAAATTTATCCTTTACAGGAAAAGAAAGGTATTCGTGGGTAAACGAGTAGCGGAAGACTTGGCGCACTACTTTAATAAGTACAAAAACGAAAAATTTCTTCTCCCTTGTTCCAATCTTGGGTCAACGGAAATCGTAAATTATCTAGAAAAGGTCAATATCAATCATACAGAAGTCATCATGTATAATACAGTTTCAGCTGATTTGTCTGATCTAACTGATGTATTTTATGATGTTTTAGCTTTTTTTAGCCCTCAAGGTATCGAGTCATTATTTGACAATTTTCCGGACTTCAAACAAAACAATACTAGAATTGCAGCTTTTGGTAATGCAACCTCACGAGCAGCAGAAGAGAAAGGTTTGTTTGTCAATATCAAAGCGCCAACGCTAGAAGCACCTTCAATGAATAAGGCCCTTGAAAATTATATAGTAAAATCTAATGGACCCAAGTAGATATTGGTATTCTGGACCATCGGTCATTTGTAATATATAGGTCTATGGATATTTCTGTTATTCATTCTCTAGAAAAAAGATTGTCACTTGACCTTCCAGGGTTTGAAGCTCAAAATAAAATGGCTCCCAAAGGTATTGATGGTTATAGAAATGTAGCAAACGACCATAAAGTAGCATGTGTACTTGCCTTGCTTTTTCCTAAAAATGATCAATGGTATCTCAGCCTGATAGAGCGTGCAACCATCCATCCTGAAGATAAACATGCTGGGCAGATAAGCTTCCCAGGTGGGAAACTAGATGATAATGATGCATCATATGAAGACTGTGCGCTCCGCGAAACTTACGAAGAAATCGGCATAGCTCCTGATACAATTGGTATTCTCGGCGGACTAACACCTTTGTATGTTTATGTAAGTAATTTCTTGGTTCACCCTTTCGTAGGTTTTACCACAGAATCACCCAAATTTATAATTCAAGAGTCGGAAGTCAAAAGTATCATCGAAGTACCACTTGACCATTTTACAAAATCAAAACACAAATATGTGGGAGATATTATGGTCAGAGATATGACACTTCCTGAAACGCCTTACTACGATGTGTATGGGCAGAAACTTTGGGGCGCTACAGCTATGATGATAAGCGAACTTGAGCATGTATGGAGTAAGGTGTATGCGTAGTTTTTTGTTGAATATGAAAATTATTATTGCCAGAGTAAAAGCTTCGTAGCAATTGAAATTTAAATGATATAGGGACTGTATTTTAAAAATCTATCTTCTAAAAAATTTATAACTTCTAGGTATATCAATTTTTATCATCTGAAAAATCTATCATTTTTCAGATGGAAGAAACAATCTATATTTTTTATCTATCTTTGCCCTCCGAATATATCGGGTATTATGAGACAATTTAAGAGGTATCTAGTCACTTCAGCACTACCTTATGCCAACGGACCATTACATATTGGTCATCTTGCAGGTGCTTATCTGTCGGCGGATGTGTATGTGAGATTTCAGAGATTGATGGGGAAGGACATCATTTTTATGTGTGGATCAGACGAGCATGGTGCTGCCATTACTATCAAAGCCTTAAAGGAAGGTCTACATCCACAGCAAATAGTAGATAGATATCACGAACTCTTCAAAGATACTTTTGAGCGTATCGGTGTTTCATTTGATATGTACCATAGGACTTCTGCACCTATTCACCACGAAACTTCACAGGAATTTTTTACTAAACTGTATCGCAAAGGAGAGTTTGAAGAAAAAGAGTCCGAGCAATATTACGATGAAGAAGCGGCACAATTTCTAGCGGACAGATATATCACAGGTACTTGTCCAAAATGTGGCAACCTAGACGCTTATGGAGATCAATGCGAAAAATGTGGATCAACACTTAGTCCAACAGACCTTATAGATCCCGTCTCTACATTGACTGGCAAAAATCCGGTTATGCGTAAGACCGTTCATTGGTATCTTCCACTCGACAAATATGAAACTTGGCTACGTGAATGGATAGAAACGGGTAATCTTGAGGGTGCACATCTGCATGATCCTGATGATTGGAAAAATCATGTCCTTGGCCAATGTAGGTCTTGGTTGGATGGTGGACTACAGCCACGAGCGATGACGAGAGATCTGGATTGGGGCGTTGATGTGCCGCATGATATAAAAGGTCATGAAGGCAAAAAACTATATGTATGGATGGATGCTCCTATAGGTTATATCTCTGCGACTAAACAATGGGCGATAGATAACAAAAAAAATTGGAAGAAGTATTGGCAGGATGATGAAACAGCTTTGATTCATTTTATTGGTAAAGATAATATCGTTTTTCACTGTCTTATATTTCCATCAATACTCAAGGCACACGGCAGTTACAACTTACCAGTAAATGTTCCTGCAAATCAATTTATGAATCTAGAAGGCAAAAAGATATCAACTTCGCGCAATTGGGCAGTTTGGGTGCATGAGTATCTAGATGATATTCCTGGACGACAGGATGAACTCAGATACACCATGATAAAAAACATGCCTGAACAAAAAGATAGCGAATTCACTTGGAAAGGATATCAGGATGCGGTCAATAACGAACTAGTTAATAATCTTGCAAACTTTGTCAATAGGGTAGTGGTCTTAACACATAAATATTATGGCGGTAAAGTGCCTGCTTTTGATGAGTCACAAGATATAATAGGGCCAGAAGATCAGTACGATGCATCTTACCATGACTCCGAACTGTTACGATTATTTGACGATATTCAAGCTATGAATGAGTACATCCGTAGTTTTGATTTCAGGTCTGCATTGCGTATGCTTATGGAAATATCGACGAAGGGAAATCAGATTTTACAGTTCAACCAGCCATGGAAAACCATCAAAGACGACCCTGAAAGTGTCAAGGTAGTCATCAATCTTTGTCTCCAATATGTTGCTGTTATTGGTGTGATTTGTAGGCCATTCATGCCTTTCACGTCAGACAAAATAAGGTTGCTACTCAATCAAAAGCCGATCTTAGAAAAAGGTGAACTTGTCAAAATG
>JBBRJL010000208.1:0-5521 GCA_038219375.1 Chitinophagales bacterium
TCATTATATAGTGCTCCGATCTCAACACAAGGTTTATCGCTCATCAGTCCTGCTATGGGAAGTGGTATATGAAGTTGATCTGTAAAAGTGACGGCGGAAAGACCACCTCTGGATAATATGAGAAGATTTATTGCTTTCAAGATGAGCGTATCGTCATCGCCCACAGCAATAATATTATGAGAATCATGGGCAACTGTAGAGGCTATGGCACAATCTTTCAAGCCAAAACCATTGATAAACCCAATAGCTGGTGGAGATTTTTGATATCTATTAACCACACATATTTTTAGGATATCGATTTTGGGGTCGGGTAGGGTATGGCCGTCTTTAATAGGTAAGTTTACCATCATTTTTTCAGTAACTAGTGATCCATCGATTGCGACAATTACAGGTGTCAGATCGGAACCTTTTATTTTAGAATGTAGTTCCGAAAGTAATAATTCAGAGATATTAAAATGATTGATATGATTGTTATTTGGTATAATCGTATCATCTGCACTAAGCACATCTCTACCATTTACAAAAGTCTTCAAAACTTTAAACTCTTGCAAATTTTCGACAACAATAAAATCTGCATCATCGCCCACATTTAGTAGTCCAACAGGGATTCTATAATGAAGTACAGGGTTAATACAAGCAATCTGTAAAACATCATACAAATCATATCCAAGATCAATTGAGCGTTTGACCAATTGATTGATGTGGCCTTGTACCAAATCGTCTGGATGCTTATCGTCACTACAAAACATTACTTGATCTGGATGAGAAATAATAATTGGATGTAATGCTTCAAAATTTTTGGCAGCAGAACCTTCTCTGATGATTACTTTCATTCCGAAAGATAGTTTGTCTAATGCTTCATCAAGTGTAGTGCATTCATGATCAGTACTGATGCCATGATCGATATATTTTTTAGCAAGTTCACCCTTTAGTCCGGGTGCGTGACCATCTACAGGTTTATTATGGTTTACTGCACTCTTTATTTTTGAAAGCACTTCAGTATCTTCGTTCAGGACTCCAGGATAATTCATCATTTCAGACAGATACCAAATGTCATCAGAAGCTAATAAACGGTCGATTTCTAATGCATCCAATACAGCACCAGAATTTTCGAAAGTTGTCGCAGGTACACAAGAAGGCGCGCCGAAAAACACTTTCAACTTTGCAGATTTTGCGTTATCTATCATGTACTTTACTCCTTCGATACCACATACATTTGCGATCTCATGGGGGTCAGATATCGTAGCAACTGTGCCATGCTTTACAGCTACATTTGCAAACGCTACTGGTGTAACCATGGAACTCTCAATATGGATGTGTGCATCTATAAAACCTGGCAAAATATACTGATCAGGAACTTTATCATGATAATCAATACTAACGATCCTCCCATTAAGAATATGGATAGTTCCCTTAATAATGCTTCTGTTTAGGATGTCAACGATATTGCCCGAAATGGCTTGTTTTTGTGTCATAAATATGTGTAATTAACGCTGACGAAAAATACCAAATTGGTAATTCCAGTTATAAAAAAAGTCCTTCGATCTTGTACTTGATACCGAAGGACTTAATAATTTATAGCATTGAATATTTTATGATATCAATGATGATCTTGGCCTCCGTGATGTACGTGACCATGGTCTAATTCAGTATCTGTTGCATCCCTCACAGTCAATATTTCTCCTTTAAAATGTAGCGTTCTGCCTGACATTGGGTGGTTGAAATCTACCACTATTGATTCATCTTTTGCTTCTAGAACTACGCCATTATACATCCTTCCTTCTTGATCATTCATTTGTAAGGGACTGCCTGCAATAAGCTTTGTTTTATCGACATTTCCTGTTTCGTCGACAAAACTTCCCATAGGAATTTCTACCACCGCTTGATCTTCGTAAAGTCCGTAAGCATCTTCTGGTTCAAGTGTAAAGGCAAAGGAGTCACCTGCAACTTTGTTTTCAAGATATTCCTCAAACGATGGCAACATCATACCTACGCCAAAGATAAATTCTAAGGGATCAGAGTTGTAAGTTTCTTCAATTAATTCACCATCAATGGTGTCTTCTGTAAGGGTATAATGCAATGAGACTACATGATTTTTTTGAATATTCATACTTATGATTTTATTGATAGAAAAAAATTAAGGTGTGAAGGTAGATATATTTTTTTTTAAAACACTACAGAAACACCTACCATTCCATTGATACCTACACTAGGGTATCCATACCATCGCTCATATTTATTATCTAGTAAATTGATACCACGAACAAAAGCGCCAATTTTTTCAGTAAATTTATATTCTACTGCAGCATTAAGATCAAAAAGCACATTTGACTTTGTGATTTCACCGCCTTTGTTTATAAAATCTACTTTATCATTAAAAAATAGCTCACCTCTTAAGATTAATTTATTTTCTAGGAAACTGATTTTTGTATACGCATTTGCTTCTAAATTTGGTAAATGCCATGCATTTTCGAGAACGTTTAGATCAAATATATTTTGAGTCAACCAACCACCAAGTGTAATATTGTCGGTAATGGTAAAATCCAAATTTCCACTCAAAAACACAACATTCAAGTCATCTGTGATCATGTCAAAATATCTTAAGTCTGTACGGTTATTAAGCAAAAACACCTGATTGCTGATTTCTTTATATCCTGCCTTAATTTGATAATTCAGGAAAGAAAACTGTCCTTTCACACCTCCGAAATATTCTCTGCGAATAGCATTAGTAAGCGATTTGATATCTGTAGATAACCAAGGATTTATGGTGGCTGTATTGCGAAGATTATTTGTAAAATAGTCCTGACTAGTACCAACAAAAATCTGTAAATTTGGTCCAATAATACCGTAGGATAACAACAATTCCGGAAATAATGCAGACTGTTTGTTACCATCATAAATATAATTCAAACCAACATTAACTATTAAGTTGCCAAATTCTGTTTTGATTGAAGGCACAAGTTTGGTTGTGAATAGACTGATAGAAGTGTCCACATTCATTGCAGTTTGCTCTATTCGGCCATTTAGCATGAATACCGTTGCTTTGCCAATATGTTTTTCGCCTTGTCCAGCAAATACAATACTGCTTTCCCTTCCGTCAGTATTATCCATGTTAAAGCTTTTGAGCGCTAGATTAAGGTCGTAATTGATATTGTACTTTGTACGTTCTGCATTAGCAATACCCGCATTTACATCAAAGGAATTAATGCTTCGCTTGGATGCATCTGCTGTAAAAGTTTCACTCACATTGAGGTCGGTATGGTAAAAGTATCTTTGTTGACTTGCATACTTTACACCACCATACAGCTTTGTATTTTCTTTGATCATATATGAACCATAAACATCGGCACCTAAATTACTATATTTTTGGTAAGGATTTTTATTGGAATTATCCAGGGCGTTATAATCGACATGAAAACCTGCATCATAAGTATCCTTTTTGGCAGTGTGGTAGCCAGCCATGATATCGGGATTATTAAGGATACCATAACCTACTTTTAGATATCCTTTATTAACTTTGAAAGGGCTGTCAGGATTCATGGCAAGTGGTTTGATCTGAGGTTCAGGATACTTTAGCGCTATAGGTACGATGGTGATATCATACTTATATGTGGGCGTGAAAGGTTTCTGAACTGGTAGAACAGACTTGATAGAAACCTTTTGAGCATCTTCAAGAATTGCTTCGAAAGATTTAATGACTTCTACCTGATTGAGTTGAATCTTGGTGGTATCTATTTGTGCGACAAGTTGACTTGTTGAAAATAGGATTATATAAATGATAAAACGACTCATATTATACTTTTTATTTATATTCTATTAATTATAAATTAGTTAATTACCTCCTGAAGGTTGCATTTCTAATTGATTGGTACTAGGTGATTTTATTCTATTGTTTTGCTGCTCCAATGTTTCTATTGTTTTTAGTTTGGCCGTTGCAATAGAAATGAGTTCCTTATCGTCACTAAAGTTTTCGACGACGGCTTCTAAGGCTGCCCTAGCATTAAACAGATCCTTTTTTAATACATAAATATCGGACATTAATATCAAACTTTTTGCAATCCAATATGGATAAAGCGTATTCTTCTCATTGGCAGCATTACATTGGTTTTCAGCATCATCTATTTTATTTTGTTTAAATAAGATATCTGCAACTAAGAATCTTGATTCGGCGGCTTGATTGTTATTAACCAGATCACCTACTTTTGTAAATGAAGTCCTAGCTGCATCCCATTCACTATTTTTATACTGGATTTTGCCTAGATAATAAATAGCGGATGACTTGTCATCAACATTAGATTGCGGATGATTTGATACTAAAGGACTATATTTTTTGACAGCTTCGCTGTTATTAATTCTGAAACCACTTCGTAAAGCGCCCAAAACTGCTTGATATTTTTCTGTTTCATCTTTGGTATTTGTATAATAAAGATCATAATATTTGTATGCCTTTTCAAACGATTGGGTATGATTATACGATATCAGTGCTGCTTTCCTGACTGATTGGAGGTAGTATTGAGATACACCTATCTTTACCAATTTCTCGTAATCATCTAAGGCTGCTGTATATTTTTTCAAAATTGAATTGGATTCTGCTCTGTAGTAATGTGCTTTTACTCGATTGGCTCCATTAGGGTATTTGTCTAGATAATTATTAAATCCAATAATTGCTTTTTCGTATTCACCATCATTATATCTCAAATCACCAACTTTGTAGGCCAAGGAGTCAGCGGCCATTCCCGTGAGTGAATATCCTGGTAAAGTACTGACATAAGCAATGTATTCATCAGATTGACCAAGGTCGTTGATGTATATTTCCTGAAGGCTCAACATGGCACTTTCGGCTTCTTTTGACGATGGATTATTTTCAAAAACACTTTTATATTGCATTATTGCAGATGTCATATCACCTTTATTGTAAGCGATCAATCCTAATTTTAGATAAGCTGCATTTTTGAGTGGACTATTTTTGTAATTAATTACTAATTCTGTGAATGAAGCGTAAGCATTATCAACATTTTCAAGTCCGAAATAGGTATCCCCTAGTTGCAATAAGGCATCATCCGCATATTCTGAAGTGGGATGATCATTTTTGATATCAAGTAGGGTAAGTACCTTTTCGTATGGCTCACCCAAAAGGCCTTCAATGATTGCTTTTTGGTACATAGCATATACAAACCCACCTTGCTTTCTTGAGATGGCTTGCTCGTAAAATACCATAGCATCTTGATATTGTCTTGACTTGAATAAACAGTCTCCTGTTCTAACTAAAGCATCTGGTAATATTTTATTCAGGATATCATTATTTTTTATGTTGTTCCTTTTTAAATTAAAACCAACGACGGCATTCTTATAACTTTTTTCAGCATTTTTATAATCCTTAAGTTCAAGATAATTATAACCCTGAGTGTAGTGTCCAATATTAGGTGAAGACTCCTCAGGCAGATTTTCTAATCCATTGGAAAGATCAAAATATTCGTCAAATGCTGTGATTGATTTCTTGTATTCTCCTTTTTCATTTAGT
>JBBRJL010000209.1:0-5520 GCA_038219375.1 Chitinophagales bacterium
AAAATTCTGAGGATCCTATCTTTACTAATACTTCATTATTTTTAACACATTTATCTACGACTGGATTTGGCAAACTGTCAAAAGCTATTGTACATGCCATTTCTTCTATAACAATAATACCACGGCACGGGGATCAGAGAATGATTGGAAACGCAGCTGAATCTTTAAACGATGCTGTTTTAAAGAAATTTATGTTAGACTTTTTACAAAAAGCTGATGTAAGTATTGATAGTTTAGATGTTGTAGAGATTGCAAATGGTAACTTACTAAATGATATAGATTCAGAGAATGGAAAAGAATTAAAAAAAGGCAAAATAATTGTAACTAATAAATCTAAATATAGTGATGATCTTAAACCAGATGGGAAAACTAGATTTTCTTTCCTACAGCAAGAGTCTGAAGGCACTATTAAAATGTTTGAATTAAGTCCATATATTTATCAATCGCTAAAAGATGGCACACCATTATTTATTGATGAATTTGACGCAAGGTTTCATCCACTATTGACAAAAAAAATTGTAGAGTTGTATAATTCTACAGAAAATAAAAAAGCACAACTTGTATTTGTGACACATGATACCAATCTTTTATCGTCAGATTTATTAAGACGTGACCAAATCGATTTTGTTGAAAAAGATAAATATGGAGCTAGCCATCTATATACACTTATTGAAATAAAGGGAGTTAGAAATGATGCATCTTTTGAAAAAGATTATATTCAAGGGAAATATGGAGCTATTCCATTCCTTGGCGATTTTACCAATTTATTAACTTTTGAATAATACCAAAAAGTACAAAAGCAATTAAGATAGGAGATAAAAATAAAGCGTGGAATAAAAAAACGCAAACTAAAAGGTATAGAATAGAAACTATCCCGATCAAAAAAACTATTCTTATTGTTTGTGAAGGGCAAACTGAAAAATTATATTTCGAATCCTTTCCTGTCTTGGGTGTAAAAATAAAAGCAATTGATCTTAAAGGTCAAGCAAAACTTAAATTAGTAGAATCAGCAAAAGAATATGTTGAAAACACTAATGAAATATTTGATGATCATTGGTGTGTTTTTGATATGGATGTTAAGAGAGGTGCTGATGAATTTGCAGATTTCGACAATGCTATTAAAAAGGCTTTACTTCTTGGTTACAAAATAGCTTATTCTAATGATGCTTTTGAATTATGGTTTTATCTACATTACAATTTTACTGATACACAACATTTAAGGTCTTTTTATTATACTGAGTTAGGCAAAAGATTTGATTTAAATTACGTCAAGGATGGCAAAAAGTATGATTTTTGTAAAAGAATGTATGATATTCTTCTCCATAATGAAAGTTCCTCACAAGAAAGAGCAATTGAAAGGGCAAAGTTATTATTTGATAGGCAAAGGGATCTTCCATTTCATCAACAAAATCCTAATACAAAAGTATATGAATTGGTAGAGGAATTGAATAAGAATTTAAGAAGATAGAAAATAAGTTCAGCCAAGGTAAGTGTGAGACAACTTTGCCCTGATAAATTACTAGATAGTGGTTAAAGACAAAAATTAAAAGAAAATCCGACTTTTTTTGCTCCTTGGAGATTGGTAAATCCACGGAGATCGCATATCTTTGTGTGATATTTATTATACATGAAGTTCAGTAGGAGGTGAGTGTCTCACCGCTTGTTCCGATCTCTCGGGATAAGGTTAAGTGAGAAAGTAGTGTTGTGATTTCCCTTCGTGATTCGATCAGTGGTTATTGTAACGAGAACACAGAAACATAAAACTAGCGGATAAAATTTCGATTGAAAAATATGATAACAGAAAGTACATTGACCATTATAAATTCATTTCATTGCGACTTGAAAATTGCGAAAGAATTAATTTATGACAAATGTGGTTTTTACTTAGCGAATCCAAAGTTAAATTCCGAAAGTGCAGCATATGGAGCTTGTTCATTTGAACTTGGCGGAAAGACTATTCAACATCGTGTTTCTAAAATTACACCGACAAAAACTGGACAGTGTGTGAAAATCTGGAAAAGAAACAAAAGCGGAATAACAGTGCCTTTTGATATTTTAGACGACATAGATTTTGTGATTGTCACCTCAAAATGTGGTGATAATTTTGGACAGTTTTTATTTCCAAAATCTATTTTAGCGGACAAAGGAATAATAACAAAAAATGGTAAAGAAGGAAAACGTGGAATAAGAGTTTATCCACATTGGGACAATACTACAAGTAAACAAGCTGAGAAAACTCAAAGTTGGCAGACAAAATATTTTTTGACAATTAAAAATGATAATTCAACAGACCTTGAAATGGCAAACCGACTATTGATACATAACATCTAAATTGACGAACGAACAAAAAAACCAACCGCTAACAGCACCACAATAAATCCGATGGTCGCAGTATGCAACTCTGATTCGATAATACCAATTGTATTTATAAAGTATTTAAAAATTAGTAACTATTCTGGTATAACCCCGAATGGGGTGAAATATTAGTAACCACGGACGTAAATCCGTGGTGAAAATGGAAAACTACCTGATTTTGGCGGTATTTTTGCCTGAAAGTTGCAAAAATTGTGCGTGTCTGCTTTTGGCATGGACAAAATGACTTTAGTCCTACATACACCTGAATAGTTACAAAAATAAATAACTAGATTTTTTATTCAGTCGATTCACAAAATATTTGCGTGGCCTTCGCTATGGAAATATTTTATGAAGAAGAATCAATGAAAAAAATGAAGTTTATTGGACTATTTTGTATGTACTATTGGTATAACTTCTCCCACTGAGCCATGACAGTTTAGTACTTCGATATCGGCAGATTCTTTTAGCTGCAAAAGCGATTAGCTGCCATATTAGACAACAGACAAATTGCTTCCCATCCGATTGTTAAAAAAAAACACTATATCACCAAATCGCCAAAACACCAAATCACCAAATGCAGCAATCCCTAAACTTGTGCAGCTATATCGGCATCAGCACTTTTCACAATTTCCCAAATCAGCAATTCAGCAAATAGCCTATTCCCCAAATCAAGCAAATCTACAAATAATGGCCCTTTTGTCGCTTTTCTTAAAAATCTATTCAACGTATTGGTAATATTATTGTTAATAAAACTAAATTTGCGGACCTATTCAAAAATAAAACAAATTTAATATGGCATTTGACATTGATAAGATCCAGACAGCTTACGCAGCTTTTTCTGGAAAAGTAGCTGAAGCCCGTAGGGTATTGGGACGACCTTTGACCCTCTCTGAAAAAATACTTTACACACACTTGCACGAAGATTCGCCACTTCAGGATTACAAACGTGGCAAAGATTATGTGTTTTTTGCACCAGATAGAGTAGCTATGCAAGATGCAACTGCTCAGATGGCACTCCTACAGTTTATGACTGCGGGAAGATCAAAAGTGGCTGTGCCGAGTACCGTCCATTGTGACCACTTGATTCAAGCTAAGATAAATGCGGATGTAGATCTCAAAGGTGCATTGGACACAAACTCCGAGGTATTCGATTTTTTACAATCGATTTCAAATAAATATGGTATTGGATTCTGGAAGCCAGGTGCAGGTATCATCCATCAGGTAGTATTGGAAAATTATGCTTTCCCAGGTGGTATGATGATTGGTACAGACTCACATACAGTCAATGCTGGTGGACTAGGTATGGTGGCGATAGGCGTTGGTGGTGCTGATGCAGTAGATGTCATGGCAGGTATGGCTTGGGAACTCAAAATGCCAAAATTGATAGGTGTGAAACTTACGGGTAAATTGTCAGGTTGGTCATCACCTAAGGATGTCATACTAAAAGTAGCAGGAATACTTACCGTCAAGGGTGGAACAGGTGCTATTGTAGAGTATTTTGGTGAAGGTGCAGACGCTATGTCTTGTACTGGAAAAGGTACTATCTGTAATATGGGCGCAGAGATCGGGGCGACAACTTCTACATTCGGTTATGATGCATCCATGTCGAGGTACCTTGCTTCAACAGGAAGAGCTGATGTTGCTGCACTGGCAGATAAAATCGCAGATGATCTTCGTGCAGATAAGGAATGTTACGATGCTCCACAAACCTATTTTGATCAAGTGATAGAAATCAACTTGTCAGAATTAGAGCCACATATTAATGGACCATTTACACCAGATCTAGCCACGCCTATTTCCAAAATGAAAGAAGTGTTAGCAGGTCAAGGTAAGGATTGGCCAGTAGAAGTGAAGGTAGGGTTGATAGGTTCGTGTACCAACTCATCTTACGAAGATATATCTAGAGCCGCATCTATAGCACAACAAGCACTTGACAAAAACCTAAAAACGAAATCAGAATTTACCATTACGCCAGGGTCAGAACAAGTGAGATTTACCATTGAGAGAGATGGATTTATTGATACTTTTGAAAATATTGGAGCTTCTGTATTTGCTAATGCTTGTGGACCTTGTATCGGGCAGTGGGATAGATTTGGTGCGGACAAAAAAGAAAAAAATACCATCATCCACTCTTTCAATAGAAACTTCTCCAAAAGAGCAGATGGTAATCCTAATACACACGCATTTGTAGCATCTCCTGAGATCGTGACTGCGATTGCACTTGCCGGAAGATTGGATTTTAACCCAATTACAGACCATCTTATCAATGAAGATGGTGTAGCAGTAATGCTAGATGAGCCAACAGGTATGGAGTTGCCTCCCAAAGGATTTGATGTAGAAGATGCTGGTTTTATAGCCCCTGCAGCTGATGGAAGCGGTGTAAATGTGCAAGTAGCACCTGACTCTGACAGATTGCAATTGTTGAAGCCTTTTGAGCCAATTACAGCAGAGCAATTGGTCGGCATGAGATTACTTATCAAAGCTAAAGGTAAATGTACGACAGACCACATTTCTATGGCAGGACCATGGTTGACCTACAGAGGACATCTTCAGAATATTGCTAATAATACTCTTATTGGTGCCGTCAATGCATTCAATGATGAAGCCAATAAAGTATTGAATTATACTTCAAATGATTACTTAGCAGTTCCAGATTCTGCCCGTACTTATCAAAATGCTGGTATCGGTACGATAGTATTTGGTGAAGAAAATTATGGTGAAGGATCATCAAGAGAACATGCCGCGATGCAACCAAGATTTCTAGGTGTGAAAGCTGTCGTAGTTAAGTCTTTTGCTAGAATCCATGAGACAAACCTAAAGAAACAAGGTATGCTAGCGCTTACTTTTGCCAATGTATCGGATTATGATAAAGTAAGACAAGATGATATGATTTCAATCCTAGGATTTGACGTCATGCAACCTGGCAAAAACCTAGTCATTCAATTGGATCATTCAGACGGAACGGAAGAGCAGATAGAAGTCGCCCATACATACAACCAAGCACAAATTGATTGGGTAAAATGGGGATCTGCACTTAATCAAATCAGAGCAGAATTGACAAAATAGTGATTAGCTAGATATTAGTCTAAGGATTTTTTAAAGGGTTGTCTCCATAGGCAGCCCTTTTTTTTTATTCTTGAATGATGGTCTAATTTACAAATTAAA
>JBBRJL010000210.1:0-5487 GCA_038219375.1 Chitinophagales bacterium
CCTACATCACCACCTGAATATGCACTGTTTACTTTATCGGATGTTTGTGGCTTGATCGCTATTAAAAAATAAACCAAACATGTTGCAATCTCTGATAAAAAAAATGGCTTACATTGGTTTTGTCAGAGATGCACATATCCATCCATCTCTATTCAGACACTTCTGAAGTATCAGGCCGTGATCATTGTAGGTTTTAATTACTAAATCCTGATCATCGATCAAAACACCTGATAGCAGCAATGTACCTCCCGGCAATAACCTATCTACAAGAGAAGGAGCATACTTGATTAATATATTTCTGTTTATATTTGCCAATATTACACTATATCTATTATCAGGTGCATCTGCCAAGTCTCCACAGAAAGCTGCTACATTCCCAACTGAATTAATATTGCTATTTTCTATGGTGTTATCATATGATTCTTGTTCGATATCAATAGCGTCTGTATGACTTGCACCTAACTTGGATGCCAAAATAGCCAATATCCCAGTACCACAACCAAAATCAAAAACATTTTTCCCTTCGAAATCTATACTTTCCATCTGCTTTATCATCATAAATGTAGTCGCATGATGTCCTGTACCAAATGCCATTTTGGGATTAATGACAAGATCAAATTTTATATTAGCATCAGCAGGATGAAAATCAGCTCTTATCTGACAAAATCCGTCCACAATGACTGGTTGGAAAGATGCTTCCCAGATTTCATTCCAGTTTTGTGGTAGAATTTCTTCCATTTGAAAATTTTCTGTAAATAATTGAATGGTCTGTGCTATTTGTTCCTTGACATCTTCATTCAGATCTTTGCTATGAATATATCCGACGATATGATCTTCATTTTCTTCAAAAGACTCAAATTCAAATTGGGTCAATAATCCCAAAAGTGCTTCATCAGTGTTATAAATGGTGTATGAGAAATATATGTCCATATGAATACATTGGTTTGAAAATAAATGATTTGATAAAGAATCGGTAATTAAGAATGTGATAATGCGATCATAAAATTGTCTATTTAGGAATAGACTTCTTTGGTTGCTGCCTTAAATGTATTGAGCATCAGACCGACTACTGTCATAGGCCCTACACCTCCGGGGACAGGAGTTATAAAACTTGTCTTCCCTTTTACAGTATCGAAATCTACATCGCCTACTAAGCTACTTCCCGAAGCAACGGCATCATTCTCCACCCTATTGATGCCTACGTCAATAATTACAACACCCTGTCGTACCATATCTTCTTTGATAAAACCTGGTATGCCGATTGCTGCAATGATGATATCTGCTTGGAGAAGGATTTCTTTTAGATTTTTTGTCCTGCTGTGTGTCAATGTAACTGTGGCGTCACCTACCTTGGATTTTCTAGACAGTAAGATACTAATAGGAGTGCCCACTATATTACTCCTACCTACCACAACTACGTGTTTACCTGCTGTTTCGATATTATACCGTTCTAGCAAGATGGTAATACCAAATGGCGTTGCAGGTAAGAAACAAGGCAAACCTTGAGCCATCCTTCCGAAATTGACTGGATGAAAACCATCTACATCTTTGCGAAAATCTATGGCAAGTGTGACTTTTACTTCATCAATATGTTTAGGGAGAGGTAGCTGAACTATAAATCCATCAATATCCACATCATCATTTAGGATGGATATTTGACGAAGCAATTCATCTTCTGAAACGTCAGAAGGTAATTTTACAAGGGTAGATTTGAATCCTACTTGATTACATGATTTGACTTTGTTTCCGACATACGCCTTACTTGCAGGATTATCTCCTACCAATATCGCAGCCAGATGCGGCACCCTACCTGATTTGGCTTTGTATTCTAACACGTCTTGTTTTAGCGTATTTTTTATTTCTTCTGCTACTGCTTTACCATCTATCAATTTCATAATTGGGGGATATTTGAGACTGCAAGATATGGTAAATCTGTCTTCTTAAGAATATTTTTTTAAAAACTTTTTGACAATAATTTAGACTAAAAATATTACTTAAAATCTTTTTTCAAGGCATTTTCTATGAATGATAAGGCTTCATCCATGGTAAAACCATCTCTAACATCATAATCACCTATTCGCTCTCTTCGCAAAGACCCAAGATAAGCTCCTGATTGACAAGCCTTTCCAAAATCGTGGGCTAGCGAGCTTATGTATGTGCCTTTGCTGCATGATACTTCAAAACCTAATATAGGAAAATTAATATCGTCGATATCGAAGGAATTAATTCGAATAGCTCTGGATTTCATTTCTATATCCGAGCCACGTCTCGCAAGATTATAAGCTTTCTGTCCATCTATTTTGATTGCTGAATAAATGGGTGGAATTTGGTCTATCGAGCCTATAAATGAAAGTCGAGCTGACTTCAAAAGCTCTTTATCTATGTGTTCCGTAGGATAATATTGATCAGGTGGTACTTCGCTATCGTATGTGGCGGTAGAACCTCCGAGTACAATTGTCCCAGAATATACCTTATCCATTGCTTGGAGAGAATCTATATCTTTGGTAAGTTTGCCTGTACAGATAAGTAACAAGCCACTTGCTAGTGGATCTAAAGTGCCCGCATGTCCAACTTTTATTTTTTTGACGCCAAGTCCATGTTTTAGCTTGAACCTCAATTTATTCACCACATCAAATGATGTCCAATCCAAAGGTTTGTCAATTAATAAAACTTGACCTACTTGAAAATCTACATCTTCGGGGTTTGTGGTTTTGGTAATTATTTTATCAATGGAGATAGACATAGGCAATGCCGGCTATTCCGACGACTAGGCAGTAATAAGCAAAATATTTTAATTGGCTGTTTTTAACAATTTTTATCATCCAAGTACACGCAAAAATTCCTACAAAAAATGATACCATAAATCCAACAGTTAAAGCAGAAAAAGATGTAGTATTTGAAGTAAGATCACCATCCAATAGATCTTTTGCCATCTTACCAAATATTAATGGCACTACCATAAGAAAAGAAAATCTTGCAGCTTTTGCTCTATCTATTCCTAGCAACACACTAGTGGAAATTGTAGCGCCCGATCTACTTATACCAGGCAAAATAGCAATGGCTTGAGCGATACCTACTTTTAATGCACTCGTATATGTCACATTATCAGAAGAAGGCTTAGCTTTGTCAGCAACAAATAGTAAAATAGCAGTAAGCAGTAACATACCACAAACTAATAAAATATTTTGACTGAATAACGATTCGATTTGCTTTTCTAGAAGAATACCAACAGCTGCTGCAGGTATCATCGAGAATATTATTTTGTAAACAAAAGACTTCTCTTCATTATCGCCTTTGCTAAAAAACTTGGTAATGATATCTAAAATATCTTTTCGGAAAACAAATACAGTTGCTAAAGCAGTACCGAAATGCAATACCACCGTCATTAAAAAACTATCTTGGGGTAAAGCATCGTCACCGAGAATATATTTGGCCAACTCTAGGTGACCGCTACTACTCACAGGCAAAAACTCAGTAAGACCCTGCACGATCCCAAGTATAATGGCATTAACAATATCACTCATAAATGATTTGCGATTTAAATCTTTTCATTACTTTTGAGAAAGTATAAGACAGAAAATGAAAAAACGGATTATTTCTTGGCAAAAATAGCGTAAACATTTACTACCAAACCTAAGATAATGACCATTGGCGCCAAAGTGATCCTTCTTGGACTATAGATAAGAGATTCATCCCATTCATTAGGATCTGGCTGATGCCCACCTGACATTAATGCCAAACCAAGAAACATTAAACCAAGACCCGCAAAAATGAGTATATAGTTTTTTCTCCCAAAGAGCAAATTATCACTATAAGTCTGCTTTACAGAAATACTACCATCTGTTATTGATTCAGATACTGAGTCTACCCTTCTGCTATATCCTTTGTCCTTTGCCATAAATCATATTTTGATTGCAAAAATACAACATAAAAATTTATATATAATAGTTTATGGTGATATTAAAATTAAAAAACGATAATTTAGTAATTTTGGAGTTTCATTGCCTAACGCCATTTGGGCTAAATCAAAGCGGATTCGTGCATAAGATACAAACTAAAAACTTTATCAAAAAATTCAAATAATACGTTTTTGTCTATGTCAGATATCCATATAGTGGGGGAAAAAAATGAGTTTGCAAACTCATTCAAGTAAAAAAAGTGGTGTGATTAGTTCATCGTGTGAAATAGTGCTAAAAACAGGCAATTACGTTGTTCATTCAATCCCCGATATTCACATTAAAGATATTCAACACATTTTTTAGCAAAAAAGTCATTTTTAGCCAAAGTAAATTAATCCCACAACAACTATTAATTACCGACCTTCTCTTTTCAAAAATTGGTTTATGATGGAATTTGTTGTAAAAAACTGAATAATAAACGCAGATAAAAAACTAATGCCAATCGTAAGTAAAACGTATTGCCACTGAATGATTTCCGCAAAAATACTCTGGCTCTGAATCAAATATCCACATAAAAGACCAACAAATATGATAACTGCCAAAATCGCTTTGGTAGACATATTGAATGCAGCCCTTAGATAGGGTTTTTTGATAAATGAATTTTCTGCACCTACCATTTGCATCGTCTTGATCTGTTTAATGTCGCTATATAATGTCAACTTGACGGTGTTAAATATTATGGCGAGCGCTAAAATAACAAAACAAAAAGCTAATATTAAAATACCAAATGACACTTTCTGAAGATTGGTTTTGACGAGATCTACACTATCATTTTCATAATAAAGTCCAATGACACCTTTTTCTAACTCAACTTTAGATTTTATTTCCTTGATCAACTCTTCACTGTAAAACTTATTATTTAAGTTAAACTTAATTAAGTCCTTGAAAGGGTTATCTTCGGCAACTTGTGAGATATTTAACTCCTGAGACATCATGGATAAGGCATCTTCTTTTGACACAAAACTCACCGATGATGCGATTACACCTTCATATCCCGAAATTATTTTTTTGATACTTTCGATCTGACCTGAAGGCAATTTATTTTCTAACTCAACCAAAATATTAATATTTTCCTTTACAATATCAGTTATATTATTGGAATGAAAAAATATCAACAAAAACAATGCTATCAATATCAACACTATGGAAGTGGACATGGTAGCATAAAATTGAGTTGGCTTTTGATTTTTTGACATATCTCTTTACAATTCAGCTACAAAGATAGATATTATTTTTAATATATTTATAAAATTGCTTAATGTGGTAGAATGGTTGTAAGTCATGCTACCGCTGTAGTCGCTTATGTGGTGGTATGGCTCTAAGACATGCTACCGCTATTGATTGATGTATTTTGCTCACAGATTTACCAGATTGCGCAGATTTTTTAAGAAGTCAGTATGAATGGGTTTCCGTTGTCCAAAGGCTATGACTTTTGGACTAGTATCATTCGGTCTCCTGACCGGTGTGAGATAATAATGGCCTTCCAAATTCATTCAGAAGATGTTATTATATGTTGCAATCAGAGATT
>JBBRJL010000211.1:0-5486 GCA_038219375.1 Chitinophagales bacterium
CATCGACGCCCAATCTAATGGGGCTGTGTACGTAGATGATTATGAACATAAACATGTATTGATGGATATGATGACAAGATTTGATGGAGATAGTTTCGGTACTGATTTAAAAGCTAATGACGTCATTAAAAAGAAATATACCTACACATTACCGATCAAAGAAGGGCTTTTTAAGCCTGAAAACATGGAAGTCATCGTAATGGTAAGCAAAAATAGTCCTGGAGTGAGAGATGTAGTACAAGCTTCCTTTGTGAAAGTAAAATCGTAATTGGAAGTTGTAATAGGTGTAAGGTGGAAATGTTTAGTTGTAAATAGTTTAAGGTGTAAGGTTTTAACGTGGAACGACGAAATAGTTTAAGGGTTTAAAGGTATATAATGAAGGGTACGTATATATTTTTAAATAAGTTTGTAAATGCCACAAAACAGAAAAAGGGACCAAATATGATTTGATCCCTTTTTTTAAATGCTAATTTAATTATTTGAGTGTGCTTACAATGATAAATCGATATGGGCTTACTTACACAATCAAAAATTAGATATTCTTACTCTTCTTCTTCTGAAGAAGTATCTTCCGAAACTACTGGTGCTGCCGGAGCAACTGGAGCTACAACTGCTACTGCAGGAGCTGGTTTTGCTTTAGGTAATGTTGCAACTGTTTCAGCAACTTCATCCAATTTTGGAGTGATGCTTACCCAAACTCTATCGTTTTTACCTCTTCTGAATGTAACAATACCGGCAACATTAGCGTGAACTGTAAAATCTTTACCTAAATATGCGTTTTCACCTGCATGGTATTTAGTTCCCCTTTGTCTGATCAGAATATTTCCTGCCTTTGCGTATTGACCACCGAAGAGTTTTACTCCTAGTCTCTTACTATTACTATCACGTCCGTTGTCCGAACTACCGACACCTTTCTTATGAGCCATTTTTCTTTTATTTTTTAGATTAGATAATGTCTGCTAACTATTCAGTTACGCAGAGATTGAATCAATTTTAATTTTAGTAAAACTCTGTCTGTGACCGTTTTTCTTTTGGTAACCTTTACGTCTCTTCTTTTTGAAGACCACTACTTTGTCACCTTTTTGGTTGCCTATGACAGTGGCATTAACTTTGGCATTGCTCAATACCGGCGTGCCTACAAGTACACTACCATTATTATCTACCAGGAAAACCTGATCGAAACTAACAGATGCACCTGATTCGGCTTCTAACTGGTGGACGAAAAGCTCTTGGCCTTCTGTCACTTTGAATTGCTGACCAGCTATATTTACGATTGCAATCATGTGAAAAAAATTTTATTATTTAAAAATGAGCACAAAAGTAAGTAATATTTATTTTCAATGGGAATAAAACCCAACCTTTTTTATTAAAAACAACATCTTTTTGTCAAATTAATGGTAAAAAAGTCTGATTTTTGCATTTAATTTAATCAAAGTACTCAAAATCATTCTCTATGTCGCCTACCATTATCGAAAAACCTAAGGCTAGGATAGACAAAAAAGTCTTAAAATCACTACAAGAATATGCTTCCACGGAGGGTCAAGTCATCATTCATGGATTCGTCAAAACGCAAGCAGAAGAAATGTATATACGTATCTGGCCCACTACTTTTCTCCTCGACCAACTTTCTTCATACCAAAGCGAACTCGTACATTTCGAAAAAATAAGTGGATTTCCCGTATGGACATTAGTACCTGCACGTACTGAATTCGTATTCACACTAATTTTTTCTGCGTTGCCCAAATCTTGTATAATTTTTGATCTAGTAGAACTCATTCCACAATCCAACGGATTTCAAGTACTCAACATACTTAGGAATAACAGTGATGTGTACTATCTAGACTTTAGCGGTTAAAAATGCTACTTCAAAATCGACTACAATCCCCTACCCTTCAGCAACTTAATGATATCTTCCCCCTTTTTATAACCATTGGTCACGAGATACAATTTACCATCTATTTTGGCTATAAGTGATGGAAATCCTTTGACACCCATAGTATTTGCGAGATCAAAGTCAGAATAAGCATCAGCTTTTGCTTGTTTGTCTATAAATTTTTGGTGAAATTCCTTTGGATCGATTCCAAATCGCTCCCCGATATGAATGTAGGTATCGATATCAGCAGGTAAATTGTTGTGAAAATAAAACGACTCCTGTACTGCTTTAAAATATTCATAACCAACTCCTGGTTTGAGTTTATTGGCTACTATGACTGCCCTACAAGCTGGTTCCGTGTCGTAAAGTACGTCACTTTTATCTAGAATAGAGAAGTTAAATTTTTGACCCGATGCTTTCTGAACATCTATCCAATGATCATAAAGAAATTCCTTCAACTCACCCATGGATCCTGTACCTCCTGCTCTTAGTCCACCCATCACCATTTCGAATGGTACATCGGGAAAAGCAGCCTTAACCTTGTCTAATTCTGGAGAAAATCCATAACACCACGAACACATGGGATCACCTATGTAGATTAGAGTATCGTTTTGAGCAGAAGAAGATTGTGTACCTAAAAGCATAAGTAAGATAAATAAATGTTTCATGTAAAATTAGATAAAAACGATTCTAAAAATAAAAATTATTAACAATCCTAATTCCCTTATTGTTTCCACTCCGAAAACACCAGTTGTTTGATAATCAGCTGTTATTCACCCTTTATCGATCCGACGACCCCCGGCCCCTGAAGGGGTGAGCCCCCTGAAGTGGTGAACACCTGAAGGGAAACACCCCTACTTCTAAAAGCAATATCTTGATTATCAATAAAGTACAAATCTTTATCTTTTAACCTTAGTATCAAATTTACTTTTCGGAGTGGACTCCTTATTGTTTCTCTAATAATAAGGTAAGCTAAAATTCACCCAGTCTTGAAAACTTCAAATTTGTTTCAACCAATAAAATAAAAGGCTATAACAAATCTCCAATCTTCTTTATATCCTGAATTGCTGCCAATAATACATCCAAATCTTCCGAAGTATTGAATCCATTAATAGAATATCTTAGATAGACCTTATCGCCATGACGCATGACAGGAATTTCTATTCTATATTTATCCACCAAAGTACGGTAAAGTTTTTCAGGATCGGGTGTTTTGATCTCGACACTCAACATCTGTCCTATAAACTGATCTGTCAGCGGTGCCAAAAGTGAACTATCCAATAATTCAGAAAATGGAATGGCATAAGATTTTACCAAATCTCGGGATTGTTCAGCTATTGTTGTCCAATCGTGGGCAGCCATAAATGCGATAGCGTCCGATACACAAAGACTAGCGGTGTAATCTCGAGTACCATTGAGCGAATGCCAATCCAAGAATCTTGAGTGCGACGGAAATAACGCTTCGTATCCCCAACTCACAATCAGAGGTGTGATGCCAGCCTGAATGTCTTTTTTGATATACATAAATGACGAACCCTTGGGAGTCATCATCCATTTGTGGCAAGCACCAGTGTAATAGGCTACATCCAAAGCGCTCAAATCTAAAGGAATATGGCCTGGAACATGCGCCCCATCTACAAAAACAGGAATGCCCAATTGTTTGGCTCGTGCTGTCACCGCTGCGATAGGCAATATCAAAGCCGTAGTGCTCGTGATATGGCTGATAAAAATAAGTTTGGTTCGTTCGGTAACACCCGAAAAAAGGTCTTCAATAAATGTAGCTTCGTCTATCAAAGGTAGAGAAATAGGTTGGCGAACGTATTTGGCACCGACTTGATTACAAATGAAATTCCAAGTCCGATCACAGGCGCCATATTCCAAATCTGTCGTTAGGATTTCATCTCCTTCTTGCCACTTTATACTTTTCCCAATGGTATTGACAGCGTAAGACGGATTAAGCACCATCACCAAATCATCCGCATCACAAGAAATATAGTTCGCCAATGCTTCTCTAGTGTTTTTGAGATATTCACTAAGTTTGACGGTCATAAATTGGACAGGATCTCTCTCCATTTCCAACTGATAAGCCTGATATCTCTCAAAAACTGGTATTGGACATGCTCCAAAAGAACCAAAATTCAAGAAAGTGATGTCTTCGTTGAGAAGAAATTGGGATTTTAAAGATTGTACGGTCATATTTCAAAAATTACATGGTAAAAGTAAGTTAAAATGCAGTAATTGGATAAAAACAGGGATTTTTTTTGTTTACATCGATTTTTTTTGTTGTAGCAAACAATGTTAAAAATAAGCAATTTATCATATAAAAGACAAGAAAACCTTCAAATAAGTCAAATCAAGCTTTGTAAATAATTTTCTATATCTTTGCACAAACAAACAGTTCATGAAGGAACGTTTATATCCAGTTGGTCAACAAGATTTTCCTGCCATTATTAACGAAGGTAAGGTCTATGTGGATAAAACGATGCATGCACTAAATATTATCAAAACTTCCAAGTACAATTTCCTGTCTAAGCCAAGGAGATTTGGAAAATCATTGTTTATCAGTACTTTAGAAACCATTTTTAAGGGTCAAAAGGCACTATTCGAAGGTTTATATATCTATGATAAGTGGGATTTTGAAGAATATCCTGTGATAAGGATTTCATTCAATACATTATCTTATGAAAACAACAAACTTGAAGAGACCCTTAAAAGAACTTTACAGGCCATAGGCGAATCCTATTTCTTGTCATTACAAAAGATAGATTTAAAGGGCCTGTTTAAAGAATTAATTGCAGAACTAAATGAAAAATATAATAAAAGAGTCGTCATTCTTATTGATGAATATGATAAGCCAATCATAGATTATTTAGATAAAGAAAATATTCATAAAGCGTTAGAAAATAGAAACGTTATGAAGACATTTTACGCCATTCTAAAAGATGCCGAACCAAATTTGAAACTAGTTTTCATCACGGGAGTAAGTAAATTTACCAAAGTAAGTATTTTTTCAGATTTAAACAATCTAACTGACCTTACCATCCACCCAGATTATAATGAAATCTGTGGTATAAGCCAAAAAGAATTAGAAGTAAATTTTGACGAAGAACTCAAACTTTACGATAAAGAAAAAATTAAAGAATGGTACAATGGCTACAAGTGGGATTTGGGTGGTGATACAGTTTATAATCCTTTTTCCTTATTAAGTTTTTTCCATAATAAAGGTAAATTTCAAAACTTTTGGTACACTTCTGGCACACCTTCATTCTTGATGAAAATGTGTAGAGAAAACCATTTTTATAAATTTGATCAAGTCAGCATACATGCCGCTGATATAGGCAATTTTGATATAGAAAACCTTAAGATAATACCTGTCTTGTTTCAGACTGGCTATCTGACGGTCATCAAAGCAGACATTTTAAATAGTTATGTACTCAGCTTTCCCAATCTTGAAGTACGTGAATCATACTTGCGAAATCTTGCAGACACTTATATAAATTCTGACGTAATATCATCTACCAATATCCTTCAAGGCATACTTAAATCGTTGCAGACACAAGATAAAGACCTCTTAAAATCAGCTATTAATCAAGCATTTGCACAGATACCTTAC
>JBBRJL010000212.1:0-5485 GCA_038219375.1 Chitinophagales bacterium
AGCTACTAAGAAAATGATCATCGTAGAGTAAGATCGAGTAGAGAGATAGTATTAAATAAAAAGAGTCCGACAGTTTTGGTATTGTCGGGCTCTTCTTTTGTTTTCCAGTATTTTGTAAAATAGTAATCATATATTTTAAAAACAAGTTTGAGTCCATTCCGAAAAGTAAATTTATTCCTAAGGTTAAAAGATGGATGTTTGTACTGTATTGATAATCAACATATTCCCTTTAAGGGCAGGGGTATTTCCCTTAAGGATTCACCACTTTAGGGGCAGGCTGTCGGACAAAGGGTAAAAAACAGCTGATTATCAAACAGTTGGTGTTTTCGGAGGGGACTCAATATTTAATGTCAATAGAAATAATCTGCGGATTCACTTTGATCAACCGTGGTAAGTCAAAAGCTGCAGATATTTTAATTGAAAATTATCGTATGAAAAAATTGATGATGTAGTAATTCATCAAGGCGAGTATGAAGAAGTGAATGCAGATAGATTATGGATGCTGCCCGATATAATTGATGAACAGATTCACTTTCTTGAGCCTTGTTTTACTTTCGATACTTCTCTAGACACAGGGTCAGATCAACGAAAGAATTTTGTAAAGTAATATTCCTCTCATGTAACTATTTTATTTCAATATTTTTTTAGGATTCGCTTGATTTCTTTTTAGTAATAATATCCCTTATTTGAGCTGCTCTTTCGTAATCTTCTTTTTCCAGAGCTTCCTCAAGGAGACGCTCTAAACCTGCCAAACTCATCGTTTCTATGGAAGATCCTTTGGGTTTTGTAGGTGTGTTTGGTTTGGTATCTTCATCTTCATCAAGTAAAACGCCAGCGCTATCCATAATGAAATCAAAAGTATATATAGGGCATCCGTATCTTACAGCCATTGAAATTGCATCAGATGTTCTAGCGTCTATCTGCATAACATTTCCATCTTGTTCACATATTAATTGGGCATAAAAAATACCGTCAAGCAAATTATTTATAACAACTTCTTTAATATCGATATTAAATGCTTCCAAGGTGTTTTTAAATAAATCGTGCGTCAATGGTCGATTTGGTGTCATATTTTCCAATGCAACGGCTATGGCTTGGGCTTCAAATCCTCCTATCACAATTGGTAACCTTCTTTTACCATTTTCTTCTCCAAGCACGACAGCATAGTTGTGTGACTGTGTCACACTGTGCGATAATGCCATAATATCTAATCTGACCTTCTTCATCAACAATTTTGTATTTCAAACTGCAAAATTACTAATATATTTGGATTCATGTAAATATGAGTAAGGGTATTTTAATTTTCATCTTTGTTAAAGTATTAATTAATTAGTTTTTTTGTCTAATTTCCTACATTTTGTTTCATCATCAAACATACCTGACCTTTTGTTGTTATGCTATGAAATAAAAAAATATGTTCGGATTATTTAAAAAGAAAAGTGAAAAGGAAAAATTGCAGGAACAATATAAGTCACTTCTTGAAGAAGCTTTTATACTTTCTAAAACAAATAGATCAGCTAGTGATGCCAAGACTGCCGAGGCTGCTGAATTATTGTTAAAGATTGAGCAAATTAAAGATTGATGAGCTATGAAAATTGTCTTCACAGGTCCTGAATGTTCGGGTAAGACCGATTTGAGCACTTTTATAGCAAAAAAGTATTCTTTCGGTTTCGTGAGGGAAGTAGCTAGAGAATATCTCAAAAATCACAATAATATATATGATTATGAAAGTTTGTTTGAAATTTCAGAACTACAGATAGCGGAATGTAGGAGCGTTGGACAAAATTATCAGACAATTTGTTGTGACACTGATTTATTGACTATCATCATTTGGTCAGAAGAAAAATTTGGAACTGTAGATCCATTAATTCCCGAATTTTGGAAGGCTGATTATCCAGATTTATATTTTTTATGTGCGCCTGATATTCCTTGGGAGTACGATCCTCAACGCGAAAATCCTTACGATAGAGACCGACTATTTGATATTCATAAAAACATCCTTCTTTCCAATGACCTTACTTTCCATATTGTTTCAGGTGATTTTGAAAAGAGAGTTATTTTCGTTTCTGATATTCTCGACCACATGAAATTAAAGTCTACTTATCTATAAAACCACGTAAACCCAATTCAACAGCTCTCAAGTTTGTTACCTTGGACTTTTCAATATCGAATTTGAGTATAGTTCGCATTTTGTGAAACCCATGATGTCCATATGCTCCTGGATTCATATGTAATAAATTATTGTTTTTGTCTGGCATCACCTTACATATGTGTGAGTGTCCACAAATGTAGATATTCGGTTTTTCTTGTCTGATGATATCAGAAACTCTTTTAGTGTATTTGCCTGGATAGCCCCCTATATGCGTCATGAATATTTTTAATCCTTCGCACACGAATATCTGATTGAGCGGAAATAATTCTTTGACACTTTGACCATCAATATTCCCAAAAACAGCTCTAAATTCAGCTGATTTTCTGATTTCATCAATAGAATTTAAATCACCGATGTCCCCAGCATGCCATATTTCATCTACATCACGCAAATGTTCTGTAACTTCATTGCCGATGTAAGAATGGTTATCTGAAATCAGGGCTATCTTCTTCATATTTTATAAAAAAAGAGCATTCATACTTTAATGTGTAAATGCTCTTTTATATTTAATGTAAAAACGAATTTAATTAAAGGTGTATTACTTCATCATAAGCAGCTGCAGCAGCCTCCATCATGGCTTCACTCATGGTAGGGTGAGGATGGATAGATTTGATAATCTCTAGTCCTGTGCTTTCTAGCTTTTTAGCTACTACTAATTCAGCTACCATTTCTGTAACATTTGCACCTATCATGTGGCCACCTAGGAGCTCACCATATTTTGCATCGAAAATTAGTTTTACAAAACCATCTTTTGACCCAGAGGCACTTGCTTTACCGGATGCTGAAAATGGAAACTTACCGATTTTTAGTTCGTAACCCGCTTCTTTAGCTTGTGCCTCAGTCATACCTACGCTAGATACTTCAGGCCAGCAGTAAGTACACGATGCGATATTACCGTAGTCTATTGGTTCAGGATGGTGACCTGCTATTTTCTCAACACAAGTGATTCCTTCGGCACTAGCAACGTGCGCTAGCGCTTGCGTCGGTATGACATCACCTATGGCATAAATACCCGGTACATTTGTTCTGTAATATTCATCTACCTTAATCATTCCTCTATCCAACTCAATACCTAGAGCTTCAAGTCCAATGTCTTCTACATTCGGGGATACTCCTGTTGCAGAAAGAACTATATCACATTCCAAAACTTGAGTAGTATTGTCTTTTCTGTTTTTGATGGTAACTTTACATTGTTTGCCACTTATATCAACCGTTTCAACTGCGCTATTTGCTAAGATATTAAAACCAGCTTTTTTATATATTTTACCTAATTCTTTAGAAATATCTGCATCTTCACGTGGCAGAAGACCTTGTTCCATAAATTCTACGATAGTTACTTCGGTACCAATGGATTTATAAAAATAGGCAAATTCTACACCGATAGCTCCCGCGCCGACAACGATCAATTTTTTTGGCTGAATAGATAACGTCATCGCTTCTCTGTAACCAATTATTTTTGTACCATCTATAGGTAGATTAGGCAATTGTTTTGCTCTTCCACCTGTAGCTAGGATGATATGATCAGCTGAGTACTCTACCTTTTTGCCTGCTGAATCGGTAACTACTACCTTTTTGCCGCGTACCAATCTCCCATATCCTTCTATAACAGTAATTTTATTTTTTTTCATCAGAAAGTTAACGCCCTTGCTCATTCCGTCAGCAATGCCGCGACTTCTTGATATCATTTTGTCAAAATCTGCCTTTGGTTGACCAATTGTAATACCATAATCTGAAGCATGATTGATGTATTCAAATACTTGAGCACTTTTAAGTAGCGCTTTTGTAGGGATACATCCCCAATTAAGACATACTCCACCAAGACTTTCTTTTTCGACAACAGCTACTTTAAAACCTAGTTGAGATGCTCTAATGGCTGCTACATATCCTCCTGGACCACTTCCTAATACTATAATATCAAAATTCATAATGTTACTATTTTGCCACAAAGGTAAAACATATCCAAGCTTTATTCAAAAAATAGCGAGTAATTATAACGTACATTTTATCAGTACATCTTTGGTAATCTCAGTTTTGAAGTTTGTCACTTTACTAGGTTTGAAGGTTTTCAGGATTGTTTTTAGAGTAATTTACAACGTAAAAATTAAAAATTAAAATGTTTTATCCACTAATGTGACATTTGTTACAGATTTACTTTTATATTTGCTTTACTTTTGTTTCAAATTTTTAGTCAATATAATACATACAAATATGAAATTTTTATTTTTTATTTTAACAGGCCTACTTTTTAATGTGTCTTTATTTTCTCAAGCTAGTCCAGAAATCCTTTCAAAAAAGGCTGTAGTAGAAAAAGTTTATGAAGATATAGATATTGCAAAAGCAAAAAAAATAATGTCCCAATCTAAGGATTATGTTTTGATTGACGTACGCACTCCAGGTGAAATTGCAAATGGAAAGATTGGAAATGCACTCGAAATGGACATAAAATCATCAGACTTTAAATCTAAACTATCCAAGTTAGATAGAGATAAGCAATACATTGTATACTGTCATGTAGGTGGTAGGAGTTCGAATGCCATGGCAATGATGAAAGATATGGGCTTCAAACAAGTCTACAATCTAATGTCAGGGTACAAAGGGTGGTCAAAAAAATAAACTAACCTTTTTTCTAATTATATTTTTTTCTAAATAACCTTTTTTTATTTAGTCTTTAATTACTATTTTTTGAAATTGGATTTTGCTTAATTTTAAGATACTTTAGACATATCGCTAGATATTTGGTACAGTATACTTATTTTCAACATTTAAAATATAAGGTTTAACCATCAAAAGATTTTCCTACATGGTTTACCTTTTGTTTAATTTATAAAATTATCAATATAATATTATGTCAGATATTTGGCTTAATTTTAAAAATGGTTTTGGAGGTTATGCTTCTTATTTATGGTATGAGGTGACTAACCCATCTTGGCATAATTATTTTTATTGGTTGATTTTAGTTTCAGCTTTTTTCTTTGGACTCGAAGTGACCAAACCTTGGAGGAAAAATCAACCCATTCTACGAAAAGACTTTTGGCTTGATTTCTTTTATATGTTTTTTAATTTTTTCTTGTTTTCACTCGTCATATATAATGCAGCATCTGATGTCGTCGTCCACTTATTTAATGATATAATCAAAGGTACGGCTGGTTTTGATTTGCAAAAGTCTAACCCATTAAATGATTGGCCATTGGCGGCAGTGTTTTTGATTGGTTTTGTAGTTCGGGATTTTGTTCAGTGGTGGACACATAGATTACTCCATCGTTTTGAGTGGTTGTGGCAGTTTCATAAGGTACACCATTCAGTAGAAGAGATGGGTTTTGCTGCCCATTTAAG
>JBBRJL010000213.1:0-5472 GCA_038219375.1 Chitinophagales bacterium
GCAAACTACGGCTTGCAGCAACTCTGGATGTTTTATATCAACTCCCCAACTTATAATCGCACCATCTTGGAATTAAGACTGAGTGTTGCGTAGCATTCGAGTGAATGATTTCACTCGAAAACGAGGGAACTGCAAACTACGGCTTGCAGCAACTCTGGATGTTTTATATCAACTCCCACCTTATAATCGCACCATCTTGGAATTAAGACTACGGTGGAGCTAAATGACATCCAAGGTCATAAATTTAATAAATATTTAAATTTGGTAAAATCTTTTCGTTTTTTTAAAATTTAAACATCAAAGTTTATCATAAATATAAAAAACATTAAAAAACTATCACAAAAACCCAAAAATCACAATTTATGATTAAAAAGATGTTAAATATCGCTATTTTTTTACACTAATATTACATTTAAACTAAAAAATGTTTTTACTTTGTGTCCAATTAACATTAACTTTTCATTTAAATAAAAAATTTAGTAATCATGAAGTCACATTTACTTACCATTTTATGTTTTTTTACTTTAGTATTCGGTCTGAATGCTCAAGTAGCTTCTATCGGTCTGATAGGAGATGCAACCCCCGGAGGTTGGAGTAACGAAACGCCAATGACACAACTTACAGATTCAACATGGACGTTGGATGTCACATTAGTAACTGCATCATGCAAGTTCAGGGCCAACAATTCTTGGGATTTGAGCTGGGGAGACACAGCTTTCCCAAAGGGAATTGGCTCATCGATGGATGGTCAAAATATTCCAGTATTTGCGGGAGATTACACAGTAACATTTAACTCAAACTCTGGAGCTTATTATTTTGACGTAGATTCAGATATTGGAATCATAGGTGATGCGACACCTGGCGGTTGGGACAATGATACAGACATGTATATTGATCAAACAGACACTAATCAATATTACGTTGTAATAGATTTAACAAATAAAAATGCAAAATTCAGACAGGATGATGATTGGGCTGTCAACTGGGGAGCAACAGACTTCCCTGAAGGTATTGCTCTAGTTGGTTCACCTGACAACATTCCTATTGCTACAGCTGGAAAATACAGAGTAGATTTCAACAAAGAAACTGGCGCATATAAATTTACAGAAGAAGTAGATTTCAGAAGTGTAGGTATGATAGGGAGTGCAACACCAGGAGGATGGGATAATGAAACTCCTATGACAAAAGATGCTGGTGATCCTGATCTTTGGAACATCATCATCACGCTTGCTGAAGGTGAATTCAAATTTAGAGCAGACAGCACTTGGGATAAAAACTGGGGTGAAGGTAGCTTTCCTAGTGGATTAGGGATCTTTAATAGTGCTGGAAACATTGCTGTTAGTGCAGAAAATGCTGGTGAGTACCAAGGAACATTCAACACAAAAACATTTGAGTATAGTTTCTTAGAAAGAGTAGATTATGTCACCGTAGGTATTATAGGAAGTGCAACGCCAGGTGGGTTTACTACTGCGACACCTATGGTAAAAGATGCAGATGACTTCACCAAATGGTCACTAAGGGTCAAGTTGGTGGATGGTGATCTAAGATTCGTTCCTGAGAATGATTTAGGTCAAAGCTGGGGAGGTGCTGACTTCCCTGCTGGCACTGCTGAAGGCGGATTTAGCCCAGATATTGCAATTCCTACTGGTGATTACAAAATTACATTTAACAGTGCTACATTGGAGTATAATTTCGAAGCAGTAGTCGAGTACGATAGACTTTCATTAGTTGGAAAGTCGGGACCTTTCGGTGAATGGCCAGGTAGTGATGATAGTAAAGATACCTACTTAACAAAGGATAGTGACGATATCAATCTATGGGGATTAGCGAGTGTGACTTTAGGTAGTTTTGCTGATGTGACCGATGGCGGAATAAAGTTCAGGGTTGACGCTGCATGGGATATCAACTGGGGCGCTGCAGATTTTCCTGTTGGCGTAGCGACGAGAAATGGTGCTAATATAGAACCAGTAGCCGGTACGTATAAAGTTGAGTTCAGATCTGATACAGGTGATTATGCCTTTTCTGAAGTGTCTTCAACTTATGACTTGTTAAGCGGTGATGTTATAAAAATATTCCCAAATCCTGCAAAAGACTTTATGAATGTGGAAGTTAATACCGATGCACTAAAGGGACAGGTAAACCTTACCCTATTCAATGTAAATGGTCAGGTATTAAGAACACAAGTACTAAATACTCAAGGTACTTTAAAAATAAATGTTTCTGACATCCAAGCTGGAAACTATGTTTTGAGAATTTCAAACGACAAAAACCTTGTAGTAAAATCAGTGGTGATTGTTAAATAATTAATATTTATTATTAAGGTAAATAAAAAGGCTCGACTTATATAGTCGGGCCTTTTTTATTCTGAAAAGTGTCTGAATAAAAAATAACACTGCCACTCTAAAAATAAATTCTGCAATAATAGGATATACAAAAATATCCAATAAAGTCCATCTTTTTGAGTTATTTTATAAATACAATTTGTATTAGAATGAAATTCCATACCAATATATGGAATAAGGTAATTATTAATTCTTTTTGCCAGCCAATAGGTACAAAACCGCCATCCTCACAGCTACGCCATTTTCCACCTGATCAAGGATAATTGATTGTTTCGAGTCTGCGACATCACTTGTAATCTCTACGCCACGATTGATTGGGCCTGGGTGCATGATAACGATATCTTTGTTTATTTGATTCAGAAGTTGTTTGTTGATTCCGAAATATTGGGTATACTCCCTAAGAGAAGGTATATATTTAATATCTTGACGTTCTAGTTGGATTCTAAGTACATTGGCTACATCGCACCATTCAAGTGCTTTCCTCACATCATGCTCCACAGATACTCCTAAACTTTCTATATGTCTTGGTATTAAAGTGGAAGGTCCGCAAACTTTAACATTTGCACCTAGTTTTTTGAGACAGAATATATTACTCAACGCTACCCTACTATGCAAAATATCACCAACGATAACTATATTTTTTCCTTCTACAGACCCTAACTTTTCTTGAATAGAAAAAGCATCTAGTAGCGCTTGTGTAGGATGTTCATGTGTTCCATCACCAGCATTGATGATATTTGCGTCGATGTGTTTTGCCAAAAAATGGTGTGCACCAGGGGCTGGATGCCGCATGACGACCATATCGACTTTCATAGCTAAGATATTATTGACGGTATCGAGCAAGGTCTCCCCTTTGCTTACAGATGATGAAGACGCTGCAAAATTAACTACATCAGCAGAGAGTCTTCGTTCGGCTAGTTCGAACGAGATACGCGTACGTGTAGAGTTTTCAAAAAAAACATTAGCTACTGTGACGTCTCTGAGTGAAGGTACTTTTTTTATGGGTCGGTTTATGACATCTTTAAATTCAACAGCGGTCTTGAATATCAACTCAATATCTTCTTTAGTAATGTATTTGATGCCGAGAAGATGTTTGGTACTGAGTTGAGATGGAGACATATTTTCTTTTGTGTTTCTTTATTTTAATAATTTGCCTGAAAAAAGCCTTACTTCATCTGCACCATCTATATCTTTCCAGTTGACTTTGACATAAGCTTCGTCTAGTGCATCTACGGACATGCCAAGATAATCTGCTTTGATTGGAAAATGTCTGTTGAACCTTCTATCCACCATACAAAGCATCTCTATCTTACGTGGTCTACCGAAGTCTTGCAACGCTGCCATTGCGGCATGCACTGTACGGCCAGTGTATAAAACATCATCTATAAGCAGGACATTTTTATTTTCTATCAAAAAATCAATTTCTGTAGTAGCGGCTTTGATGGGTACATCCCTTCTACGGAAATCATCTCGATAAAAAGTGATATCCAGCACACCAAATTTGAATGGTTGACTCCCTAGCATTTCTATAAGATTATCCATGATGCGTTCTGCCAATGGTACACCCCGTTCCTGGATGCCTATGATGCACAAATCTTCGAGGTTGACATGGTTCTCTAGTATCTGGTGGGCGAGCCGCAGAAGCGTAAGTTGAAAACGATCAGAAGATACTATGATTTTTCCTTGTTCCATATCAGCAACAAAGATAGAATTTTTGTGACAGTGTGGAAATGTATGTTGGAATTTATTTAAAAAAATCTAATCTAAATTGCATTTACTCTGACGGTTTTTTTCTGTGACATTATAACTTAACCCATTTTGATATCAAACTGCGACCTTCGTCATCTCTGACAACAATGATATACATACCTGAATACCAATCTGTTGTATTAATTAAACCCTGGTGAGTTGGATGAATCCTTCCCGTAGATACAAGATTACCTGTTATCGAATAAATATTATACTGTAGTCCTGTATGACCTTCCTTGTTTATAACCAATTGATCTACACCTGGATTTGGATAAATGGAGATTGCGGAGATTATTAGATCTCTCACAGCACTTACCGTATCACATGCGCCTGGTACAAACTTATATAATAGCGGGATCTCTTCAAAACATCTGAGTCGTGGGCCGTTAATACATTCTGGTGGTATAATGATACCATAATTACCAAAAAGTTTTAGAATGGAGCCTGCCCTTTCAATGATATCGCCCATAAAATGCCCTTGTTCATATCCATTTATTCTTTCTGTTTTAAATCTCTTTAATGGTTGGCCTCTTTCTGGATAAACTGTGTCTATGTCAATAATGACTAATTGATATGGCCCTGTATATATTGTATCAAAAAATAAACCATGTAACTGATAATATTTCGCTTTGGATGAGATATAATAAGTGACGGTATCGCCGACTTGGGCATTAAAATCATAGAGTAATTTCCATTCATCATCCTCATAGAAATACATTTTATTATCTTTACGATAGAATGGAACAGCACTCTCACTATTGTAAACGCCATTGTCAGTCACTCCTAAAACTCGACTCCACTGCCGTTTTATCAGGATGCTTGGCTTTACATTTATCGTATTGATGCCTAAGGCGCATTCTTCTCCTCCAGGTTTGTTATTCCAAGTCGTACTATACCATGTAGACCAAGGATGTATGTCAGAAAAGGACACTGGCAGAATAGGTTCTTGCCAACAACTAACTGATGTCTCACTCGACCAAACTAGAACGTCAAGAGTATAAAAACACGTTAAACTGTTAAATCCAAAATCCACATAACAATATCCCATTGCTGCTTCAAAAACGCCTTCTAGTGGACCAATACCTTCTATCCATGTGATAAAAGCTGACTCACCTGGTTGGCAACTCAATTCCACAACCTTTCGTAATCGACCAGCTAAATCATTTAGTATTTTTGTTGAAATGACATATAATGTATCATCGCCTTGATTTATTCCAAATCGATCGCCAACTTCTAAATTCATATCCATTACCAATACTTCTTCATAATTGATCACCGAATCAAGTACCCATAGCTTACCATCGAGTTCCCTAGTATATTTGTGTGTTTGTGTCCAATTATTACCAATGCTATCTTGAGAATATAAAATCCTATGGTAGTA
>JBBRJL010000214.1:0-5468 GCA_038219375.1 Chitinophagales bacterium
TCTACCCATCTTTGTCACTGCATCGCAATAGGTAGGTGGCAGATGGATATGCTGACATAGTCTACACATCAATCTATACCCAAAAACTTGTGGGTTTGGATACTTAATTTCCAATTTGGATGTTGTTTGCAATAATCTATAGTTTGCTTTATGTGTTCTTTTTGCTCGTGGTCGTCAAGTGGTTGCAGGTAGAAATGATCAAAATTTAGATGTTCGTAATTCGCTGGTGTATTTTCCTTTTGTGGATAAACTAATTTCAGCTCGTGACCTCGTGTAATGATGATTTCAGTATTGGCTTTCGGGCTGACACAAATCCAGTCTATTCCATCAGGCAGAGTTACTGTACCATTGGTTTCAATAGCTATTTCAATACCTTTATCGTGGAAGGTTTGAATCAAGGTATCGTCCATTTGTAATCCGGGTTCGCCACCTGTACAGACTACAAAAACTGGGACATCACTCTCAGGCCATAATGATTTCAAAAGATCTGCTAATCCGTCTGCATCATACTTTCCACCCAAAACGCCATCTGTACCCCAGAAATCCGTATCACAAAACTTGCATATGGCATTCTCTCTATCAACTTCTCTACCTGACCACAGATTGCAACCAGCAAATCTACAGAATACTGCAGGCCTTCCCGTGTGGTAACCTTCACCTTGGATGGTATAATATATTTCTTTTATTTTGTACATCTGTAATTACCTGAATATCTAGTATGGTTCCGTTAAGAAGGTCAAAAGTACAATAAAATCAGTATTTTTTGCGACAAATCACAGTCGCCATAATAGAGAGAAGCGAAAAATGAGTGAAAAGCTGATTTTAAAGTAGCTTTGGGCTGGAATTGGAAAATAATTTTAGATTTTTGGGTATTATGTAATGATGGCTGTTACTTCTATTTCTACCAGCATTTCAGGATTGATCATTGATGATACAGCAAGCATAGTAGTGACAGGTTTTATCTTACTGAAAAACTCGCCGTGTGCCCTTCCTACAGCTTCCCAGTCATTTATATGTTTGAGATAAATTCTAGTACGCACGACATCATCCAAGCTTGCATCTAGTTGTTTGAGTGTATGCTCTATGATCTGCAGGATATACTTGGTCTGATGATATGGGTCACCTGTGTGGACTACTTCTCCATTTTTTACAGCTGATGTACCTCCTATTTCGATGGTATTTCCTACTTTTATGGCTCTAGAATATCCGATGATATCTTCCCAAATGGCACTCGAACTGAGTTTTGTTTTCATATGATTTTATTTATGGTTTATACGATAATATCATTTAATGAATTCCGAAAAGGCTATATCTTTGAAAATCAGCCGTTTTTAACCCTAATCCGACCCCCGATCCCCTCCCACTGAAGGGGTGAGTTCCCTGAAAGGGTGAACACCTAAATGGGAACACCCTTATCCCTGAAGGGTAATATATTGATTATCAATTTACTATATGTACTAAATATCTTACAATTTATATGTGTAATTACTTTTAGGAATAGACCCACCATTTAGCAAAAATACTTTTAATGGCTCTACCCATTCTAAATTGGTTAGCCACAATCCTACGTTTGTGGCTCCTTCATTATCCAGTAATCGTTCACTCGATTTACTTTGTAACCATTCAGTCATCTTTAAAATGGGAAGACTTCCTAAAGGCGTTTTACTAAACAAAATTATGGCAAATTTACAAACTTTCTAGATACAAAGCTACATCAGTCAGAGAATCTAGTTTGCAATCAGGTATCGAATTGGGTAATAAAAAAACATTATCTTGCTTATTACCTACCAAAATGGTTTTCATACCCAAATTATTACCAAAAGCTATGTCACTATCCGAATCTCCTATCATCAAACTCTTTGTAAAGTTGATCTCTGGATAATCCTTTTGTGCTTCTAGAGCCATTCCGGGATTGGGTTTGCGGCAAAGTGGATCAAGGTCGGCTTTGAATGGACAGTAATAGATCTCATCTATTCTACCACCGTGATACATAATATATTCCATCATCTGGTCATGGATGGATTTGAGATCTTCGTGGGTCATTAGTTCTTTCTCTATCCCTGCTTGGTTGGTCACAATAAATATCCTTGTAAAATATAGAGAAAAAACACCCAAAGCTTCCAATACACCAGGTAAAAACTTAAAATCTTCCCATCGACTGATGTACTCGTCAGGGATGCGATGATTGATCACACCATCCCGATCTAGAAAAAGTGTCCACTCGGGTGTAATTTTAAAGTTAGGCCAGTTAAATGATATTTTAGTTTGCATGATAAAAGCTTAGTACTCTTTTAATATAATAAGATCGATGATTCTGCTAATAAAAAACAACTTAACTGGCCAATATATTTATTCATTCAAGTATATTACCCAATGTTCAATTTTGCCTTCAGACCTTGGTCCAATGCTTCCAAAAACTCTTCTGTATATAAATAATGATCCCCATGTGCAACCTTATTGCCATGGATGATTACGGCAAGGTCTTTGGTCATTTTGCCGCTTTCTACGGTTTCTACACATACTTCTTCTAGTGCTTCGGCAAATCTTATCAACTCCTGATTAGCGTCGAGTTTGCCCCTGAATGCTAGTCCTCGTGTCCATGCGTAGATAGATGCAATAGGATTGGTAGATGTCGGTTTGCCTACTTGATGGTCTCTATAATGACGGGTCACTGTACCGTGGGCAGCTTCAGATTCCATAGTACTGCCGTCGGGCGTGATCAGAACAGATGTCATCAATCCTAGTGAACCAAAACCTTGGGCTACTGTATCAGATTGAACATCGCCGTCATAATTTTTGCACGCCCATACGAAACTACCGCTCCATTTTAGCGCACTCGCTACCATGTCATCGATTAGTCTGTGTTCGTATACGATACCAGCTGCATCAAACTGAGCTTTATAATCGTTGTCGAATATTTCTTGGAATATATCCTTAAATCTACCGTCATATTTCTTAAGGATGGTGTTTTTTGTATAAAGATATAGTGGCCATTTTTTGGTAAGGGCCATATTGAAACAGGAGTGTGCAAATCCTTTGATAGACTCATCCGTATTGTACATACACATTGCGACACCATCTCCTTTGAAGTCATACACTGTCCAGCTTGTTTCTGTACCGTCTTCTGATGTAAATGTCATGGTGAGTTTACCTTTGCCTTTAGTCACGGTATCCGTAGCTCTGTACTGATCGCCGAAAGCATGACGACCTATGATGATCGGCGATGTCCAATTGGTCACCAATCTAGGTACATTGCTCATTACGATCGGCTCACGGAACACTGTACCATCTAAGATATTTCTGATAGTGCCATTCGGAGATTTCCACATTTGTTTGAGTTTGAACTCTTCTACACGAGCTTCATCAGGTGTGATCGTAGCACATTTGATACCTACACCATATTGTTTGATAGCATGGGCAGCGTCAATCGTTACTTGATCGTCTGTCTCATCTCTGTATTCCATTCCTAGATCGTAATATTTCAGATCAATATCCAAATAAGGGAGTATTAATTTGTCTTTGATAAATTTCCAGATGATTCGTGTCATTTCATCACCATCCAACTCCACTACAGGGTTGGCTACTTTGATTTTACTGAAAGTCATATATGCTTGCTATTTACTTTTTATGATATTTGTATAAATGGCAAAGATAAAAAAGTATTTTTAAAAGATTGTATTTAGAATGCTATTGATAAGTAAAATGGGTTTTAAACACGCAAATATTGACAGATTTTTCACATAGGAGAATATAAATTTTAATTAATTGGCACTGATAATTCAACGTTCTAAACATTTATAACTAATTTTGTGGCATATAAAATAAAAAATAATGGCTGAAAACATCCAAAATCAAATCAATATAGAACTATCTGAAGAAGTAGCGGAAGGCGTTTACTCCAATCTTGCGATTATCTCTCACTCTCATTCAGAGTTTATAGTGGATTTTATCAGATTGGTACCCAATGTACCAAAAGCAAAGGTAAAGTCTCGGATAATTCTGACGCCTCAACATGCCAAAAGGTTGATGAAAGCTTTACAAGACAATGTTAAACGATACGAAACACAGTTTGGCAACATCGAAGACCCGGAAGCAGGCATGATGCCACCGATGAACTTTACCCCTACGGGAATGGCATAAAACAGAACAATATACTAGTTAGATAGTCTTGGTAGAAAACTGAGACTATCTACTTAATTATGAAAACCTTAATGCTAGTTATTGGTATAAATCTATTTAATTCTCACATCAAAAAAAAGCTCCAAAAAATCTTTTTGAACGTATTGAAAATCTTAGTGACCTTTTGTGGTAAAAAACACTACTTAGTTCTTTTAGCAAAAAAAGCTCCAAAAAATATTAGTGAACTTATTGGAAATCTTAGTGTCCCTTAGTGGTAAATTATTCGTTTTTTCTTTTGAAGTTTTTTTAGTAAGATCACATAGGGGCAAAAAAAATGGTCGCCCCCCAGCGACCATTTACAAATTATAATCCCATAAACATATCCAAAACTCAATTGCTTCGTCGGATCTCACCCGCATCAGCGTTATTTATTTTAACTAAAACTCAAATCAAATTTAAAATGATGATTTTCTAAAACCATCCCAAACCCGCTCTTTGCGTTGTTTCATGATGCAATATTACGAGCTATTTCTGTTTGCGAAAAAAACATAATTTGCCAATTATCATATATTTATTTTTTATATTTAATATTAATCACTGTGCATGTCGTTGATTTTCTGCTTGTAATTATGTAAATAATTTTGAAATATGTGTAATTATATGTCATTTGTAGTGTTGGTTTTGTCAAAAAAAAGTATATAAATGCTCAATAAGAGCACTTAAACATCAAATTGGGCACAATTAAATCGATTAATTAGCTAGATTTGCGGTACATTAATCATTCAATTAATAAAAAATATCACCATGAACCGTACATTGATGCTGACTATTATATTAATATCCATTTTGTTTTTATTTTCATGTAAAGATGGTTCAAAGTCTTCTTCTGTTAATTCATTGGACCTAATGAAGTATGGCGTACCCTTTAGCATCAATGCTCCTGAAGACGTATCAATTACAAAAGTAGGTTCGGGTAAACTCGAAGATATTTCTATTAGAAACAAAAGTGGATACGATGTTCAGGTATTCATGGGAGATGCCTTTTCTAGTAATCTTGAAAAACTGAAATCCATAAAAAAGGAAGAAATAACATCAAACCCAACATTCAAAAAGATTATTGAAGAATTTGAAAATGGTTTTATTTATGAAAAAAGATCAGATATAGGCAACCGAAATTATGATTTTGTGGTCATCATCATCCAAGGAGCCAAAGAAATAAACTTTCAAGCAGGCAATTCTAAGGAATTTACAGAATTTGAAGTAAAGTCAATGGTAAAATCTATTATCGAGTAAGATGTAGCTTTGTAGTCGAATCTAAGGTGTAGTATCCTGTAAAATATAAAAAGGCT